>CAJWVX010000072.1 GCA_913048175.1 uncultured Flavobacteriales bacterium
AAATAAAAAAAGTCCTAACTATATAGCTAGGACTCTTAAAAAAATATTATATTTTTCTTATTTTTTTGCAGTATGCTTAGCGTATCTGTTTTTGAATTTATCAATTCTACCAGCAGTATCTACTAATTTCATCTTACCAGTATAAAACGGGTGAGATATAGAAGAAATTTCTAACTTGATTAACGGATATTCATTTCCATCTTCCCATTTAATAGTCTCGCTAGTTGCAGCAGCAGACTTACATAAAAATGATTCGTCCATTGACATATCTTTAAACACTACTGTTCTGTACTCTTCTGGGTGTATACCTTTTTTCATCTTGTAATTTTTATACTAATTCCTTTAAAAACGGATGCAAATGTAATCTTTTTTATTGAATTACAAAATTATCTCTTATTAAAAATAAAACTGTTTTATCATCTCTATAAAACCGCTATTTTATTCGCAATTTTACACCTTTAATATTAAATATCTCAAGAATAAGCAATGTATCTTAAATTTATTTTAACAGGAATAGTTATCATCTTAACTATTGATATTTATTACTACAGAGCTATAAAAGAATCGGTAAAGAAACTGCCCTCTGGTGTTAAAAAAGTTTTAAAAATATCTTATTGGTTTTTTACGCTGCTAAGTATAGCGTTTATGTTTTTTGCTGCTTCCTTTTTTATTGACCAAACTCCTCCTCCTAAATTTGCAAGAACATATATAATGGGTGTTCTTTTAATAGTTGCATTATCAAAACTTATTGGCTCTATATTTCTTATTATTCATGATATAATTAAATCTATTAGTTGGCTTATAAAAAAATCGTTTAAGCCTAAAAAAGCATCCAACATTAATAGTATTTCTAGAATAGAATTCTTAAAAAAGACAGCTTTAATTGCTTCAATAATACCTTTTAGCACATTAATGTTTGGAGTTTTAAAATCTGCTTTTGATTATACCATTCACAAACAAAAATTAAAAATACCAAATCTTCCAACTGCTTTTAAAGGACTAAAAATCGTCCAAATATCAGATATCCATACAGGTAGTTTTATTTCAACTGAACCTCTTGAAAAAGCTATTAAATTAATAAAGGAACAAAAGCCTGATGTTATTTTTTTTACTGGTGATTTAGTTAATGACATAACTGAAGAGGTACTTCCGTTTATTGATACCTTAAAAACTATTACTGCACCATTAGGCGTATTTTCAATTTTAGGCAATCATGATTATGGCGATTATTTTTATAAAAAAGATGACCTCCAAGGCAAGCAACATAATTACAAATTAATGAAAGCTGTTCATAAAAAATTAGGCTGGAAACTTTTATTAAACGAAAATCACATTATTGAAAAAGATAACGAACGCTTAGCAATTTTAGGTGTTGAAAATTGGGGAAGCGAGCTTCGTTTTCCAAAGTACGGAGATATTGACAAAGCTAAAAATGGTTGTTTCGATTCTGATGTTAAACTTTTATTAAGTCATGACCCTACTCATTGGGATGCGCACGTTTTACCAAACCACCCAGATATTGCAGCAACATTTTCTGGCCATACACATGGAATGCAGTTTGGTGTAGAAATTCCAGGTTTTAAATGGAGTCCTTCTCAATATATCTATAAAAATTGGGCGGGCTTATACGAACAAAAACAACAACAACTATATGTAAACAGGGGTTTAGGATTTATTGGTTATCCGGGCAGAGTTGGTATCTTGCCAGAAATTACAGTAATTGAACTTGCATAATTATGATGAAAAGTGTTTTTTTCTCTATATCCTTTTGTCTCTTATATTTTGTCTCTTTTGGGCAAGACTATGTTGATTTAGCTCGTTTTCATTATAGTAATACACCTCAAAATAATTTTGATAGTATTGGTGGAAGTACAAATGTAGAAGATTTAGGATTAGATGTTACTTTACCCATTCAAATAAACGATAGCAATGCTTTTTTAACTGGTTTTAATATCGATCAAATAAAAACTAAATTTCATCCAGCTGACAATTTCAGGACTGTATCTACTGTAAACCTGAAAATTGGATTTAACAAAAAACACTCCTCTAAATGGAGCGGAACATATATGCTATTACCTAAACTATCTTCAGACTTTAAAAATTTAGGAAGTAAAGATTTTCAGTTTGGAGCCTTGGCATTAATGAAATACCACAAAAAAGAAAATCTAAAATACAATATTGGAATATATTATAATGGAGAATTATTTGGCCCTTTCATTGTTCCTTTATTAGGCATTTATTACAAAAGTGAAAACGGAAAATTTGAAGCCAACTTAACATTACCTATTTGGGCTGATGTAAATTATAAGGTAAATAATTTTATGAAAATTGGTACTAATTTTGCTGCCTTTGTAAGAAGTTATCATTTAAGCGAAAATGCCGCTTATGTTGTAAAAAAGTCGAACGATATTTTTGGTTATCTACAGTTTAATTTAAATAAAAGTGTTTTACTTCAAACCAAAACTGGTTACACAATTGGTAGAAGCTACAAAGTTTATGCAGATAATGATAAAGCAGATTTAGGTTTATCGGCTTTCCGTTTTGGTGATGACAGAACAGTTCTAAATCCAACTTTTAAAGATGGATTAGTTTTTAAAATAAGACTGATTTATCGCTTTCATATTGAGAAATAAACCACTTTACTTTCTCCAAAAAAATGCTAACTTAGCTTAAAAACATGTAAAAAAAATGAAATGTTTCCAACAAGGACGCTAAAAGTAATAATGATAATTATTATCTTGAAACAAAATAAATAGGCACATGAAAACTTTAATCCATTCAATGAATAAAATAACAATATCTCTAGCTATTGCTTTTGTATTCTTATTTTCTTTTTCAGAAGTAAAGGCACAGTATACAATCAACAATGTATATGGCAACCTAACAGATTGTGATACAATGACTCGTGGAATTTATATCGTGTGGTGGGATAATGATTTTAATTTTTCTGCACAAGCAGATGTACTTTTAGACAGTATGATTAGTTATCGGAGTACCTGTTTAAATGAATTATTAATGTTAGACCCACCGAATCCCCTCGATGGATACTACTATAATGTATATATTCATGTACCAGGTGGCGTCAATGATGTTTTTAATCCGCTTGGATGGGGAAACGGACAAGGCACTGATGGCAACGGATATCCCTTTTTAACATTGCCCAATCAAGTTTTAAGTGATTGGGTCAATAATGCCCATGAAACCTTCCACATCTTCCAATACAACGCAAATGCACCCGGATTTGCCTATTCAGGAGATAGCCAATGGTATATAGAAGCTTCTGCCAATTGGTTTGCTGCCAAAGAAAACTCAACTAATCCCAGAGCATTTGTAGAAGCTGAGAGCCTGGTGAGAATGCCACATGTACCTTTATGGTTGAGTTATGGTAACTTCCCAGCATCCTATCCATCCAACTGGCAACGTTACGTGCACCAATATGGACTGGCCTTGATGTTGTTCTACTTAACCGAGACAGCCGGCATCCCTGACAGCTTGATCACCTCAGGAATGTTCAGCGGCACTTCTGAACTTCCACAAGAGTACTTTTACAATCAATTGGGAGGAAGTGTTTTTCGAAATAATTTTATTAATTACGCAGCACATATGACCAATGATTTTGATTTCATATTGCCTATTCAATCTGCTACCAACGAAAATGAATGGAATTCCTATGCCGATCTAGCTGATAACAATGAGTATAACCAAACTTACACAAATACAGGAAGTGGTGGATGGTATCGCCCCATTAATGATGAGATTACCAATGCATGGTCATTCAATACATTTAAATTAGTAAACAGCATAACAGAGTCATATCTTTTTGAAATTAACGCAGATGCCACAGGAAGTTATGGAGATGCTACTTACTTTCAAGGAAAAGTGGTGGTAAAAAATAGCGTTACTGGCACAAGTTTCTACGATTTGGTAATGACCAACGACCAACAAGGTTCATTAACGCTCAATTTAACGTCAAACGATTATGAGGTGTATTTCATTATCGCCTCTATGCCGGAGGTATTTGAAGATGCCCATCCATCGTTTCAGCTGTTTCCTTACGATATGAGAATTAGTCCAGGTGTCACTACCAAAATAGATGATCTGCAAAATTCAAACGAGAAAGTTGAAGTATCAAGATATAATCTTGTGGGCCAGAAAGTAGAAGAAAATATGGGGGGCTTACAGATCATTTTATACAATGATGGAACTACGGAAAGGCTATTTAAATACGAATATTAAAATAAAATAGAGCTGTTAACAAAACCTAAACTGCATTAAAAACGTAGTTTAGCTAGAGCGCATAGCGAAAAAAAAGTAACGTGCCTTCACACTGTATTGCTTAGCTTTTAAAAAACAATATCTCTCTTTTCGCTATACGCTCTAGTTCTATTTATTTTATAATACCACGGTAACTCATCTTATATCTCATAACTTATAAAATACGCATACTACTGTTGTTTATCAATTTACCGCCACATTATAATCTAATAAAATCAGCTTAAAAATACCACAGGCTCAATACTCTTTTGAACACTATACCTAATATTCCTTAGCATTTTGTATGGAAAACAGTTATAGCCCTCTTAAGTCTAAAAGCTCTTTAACAACCTATAAAATTTTTCATGCGGTAAACGTTAGCTTAACTGAAAATTAATAAATAACTGAACGTGATAGTCCCTTTTTATCTTGTAAATATTTAAAAAGTTATGCAAAATCGCAACATCTATATTTCATAGAGTTGCTTGCAATTTGTATTTGTTAGAAGATACAACATCCCTGAAAATATCGATAAACAAAAAACAACTACCTCCCTTTTAAAGCATCTGTTTTAGGTACTCTAAGTAGTAGTAAAAATCCAATAATAAAAAATACGATTAACATTAGAACAGATTCTCTGATACTGAACATACCCTCAATAAATCCAAAAAAGAATGTTCCTATAACAATTCCCATTTTTTCTAAAACATCATAAAAACTGAAATATGAAGCGTGATCTTCTGTTTCTGGCAACAATTTAGAATAGGTAGAACGAGACAATGATTGTACTCCTCCCATTACAAAACCAATAACCGCAGCAATTATATAAAACTGAGTTGGTGTATATACAAATTGATAGGCTGCAATACATATTAGAGCCCAGATAAAGACTACAATAGATAAGGTTCTAATATTACCTAATATTTTAGAAAGATAGGCCATTAAGTAAGCTCCAGCAACTGCAATAAATTGAATAACTAAAATGCTAATTATCAAACCAGTCTCCATATTATTTTCAGACATTTCCTTCTTAGCTTTTATCAAATCGGATCCTGTCTCAATCAAATTTGAAAAATCTAACCCGATTGTCCAATCTATTTCTTTCGTGCCAAAAAAAACAGCCATCAACATAATAGTCTGTACCCCCATGCTATAAGTGAAAAATGCAGCCAAGTAACGTTTTAAAGGTTTTTGTGTTTTAAGTTCTTTCCAAACTTTTTCAAGCTCGTTAAATCCTTTTAACAAACGGTTTCCTTCTGGTTTATGATTAAAAACATTGCCTGGCAGCCCCCTAAAAGTAATTTGGCTAAAACCTACCCACCAAATTCCAGTTAACACAAATGCCCAACGTGCAGCATCAGGTATTATTTTTCCAGTTATGAGAACTAAACAAATAATTAACAATAATGAGGCTCCAATATAACCCATTGAAAACCCTTTGGCACTGACCTTATCATGCAAATTAGTAGTACATATTGCCGGTAAGTAAGCATTATAAAAAACTAAGCTTCCAGAAAAACCAATGCTACCCAGTAAAACTGAAAGCATACTTAACTCTATTTGCTTAACATCAAAAAAGAAAAAACTGATACAAGCAATCGCTCCCAAATAACAAAAGAAACGCATATAACTTTTCTTATTTCCTGAATAATCCGCTATGCCAGATAATAAAGGTGATAAAAAGGCAACAATTAAATACGATAAGGAAATAATATAGGAATACAATTCAGTATTAACAAAATCAATTCCGAAAAATGAAATTATTTCAGCAGTAGATTTTTCGTAAAATATTGGAAAAATGGCAGAGGTAATTACCAAAGGATAAACTGAGTTTGCCCAATCATACATGGTCCAAGCACCAATTATTTTTCTATCGTTTTTTTTAAAACTCATTACTAATTACAAGTTTCACAATATAGCGTTTTAACTGGAATATCTTTAAGCAATTGAAAACTCATATTAGGAAATCCAAAAAGCTTACAAAATCGTATTTTATTTAATTCTTTAGCTCTTAACATTAATTCCTCGTACTCTTTTTGAGGGACTTTCTCATTGTTATAAATCGCAACAGTTAAAAAAGTGAATAAAAATTCTTCATCAATATCTTTTTTTATTGCAAAAGGCTTCATAATATCTATTGCCCAATCTATCCTCAATTGAAACATAAAATAATTAGCAATTCTAAAGCTTTGATCTCTATCTAAATTAGAAGAGAATAGTGATTTTTTCACATTTATCAATGCTCTTTCACGATCAGAAAATAATTTATTATCATAAAAGTAATCCGCTGCAATAATATTGTAATTCAAAACCAACCGGTTAATCATCCAAGCTTCAATATTAGTACTTGCCAATAATTTAATTTCCTTTAGAACTAACTTTGGTGTTGACTCTCTTTTATAATCACTAGACCACAATAATAATCTTAAAACCGATTGATTATACTTTAAAAATGAATTCGTTTCATCAATGGATAAAAGCAATTTAATTTCATTATTCAAATATAGGTACAAACTGTCCTTATTTTTATTTTTAGAAGAATACCACATCAAGGCTATTTGATTATTAATAAAAGGTATTGTCTCTTTATATCTTGGGATTTCAACTTCTAAAATTTGTTCTTTATTAATATTTCCATTGCCAATATTTTTAAGCATAACCGATTGATAAATCTTTGCTTTCGTGAAGTCTTTGTTGGTTAAAGCGCTTTCAAACCATTCTGGCAATACATTAAACAATTCTTCATCCACATAAACTTGCTCAACTGTTAAAGTAATCTCTGCTTTTCTTTGTTTAGCTAAATAAGGTTCTAAAACTATTTTCATACTATCCTTATTAATAACAACCCGCAATTCTTCTTTTGGTAATTTAGATAAGCTTTCCTCAAACGGTGAACCTTTAATCGATTGATAAAATCCAGCCCAATTTTCTCTAGTGGTTATTTTAGTTTCTACATCTTGTAATTTATACTTTCTAATTGCAGACAAAATACTTTTAGCTCTTTTTTGTTGAATAATTTCATTCCCTTTTACACTTCCATCTAATGAAGAATATGCAACAATTTCTATCTTTTTTAAATCAAACCTATTTAAGCTTAATGAATCTAAAAATGGCTTAATATCTTCCTCGTTATATTGATATTTATTTCTTTGAAAAGAGACCGTAAATGCCAATTGGTTCCTAGCAGAATCCGCCCTATTACTAACAGATAAGGTATCCATCATAAATTTTAAATCTAAGGATTGTAAATTTTCACCTCCCAAACTATTATATATTATAGTTTGACACAAACAGTTTGCTTTAATCATTAATAAATTAAACTCTACATTATTAGTATCAACATAGGATGGGATTGGCCCTAAAGAAATCTCCAATTCATTTCCATCTTCATCTTCATTATCCTTAAACAATTGAGATTTACCAATAGGTGGTAACATTACTCCTTTATGAACTTTTGATGGATAAAACTTATTTCCAGAATTACAACTGTATTGATCTCTTGATATTATATCAATTGCAATTGCGTCTCCAGATTCGCTTAATACTGATTTCAATAAATCAAGATCATGAAAATAAAAATAGATCTTCCCATTCTTAAAATAGATATTATCTGACATTAATTGAGGTAAATAGGCGTACTTTTTAGTTAAATCAGAGCACTTATTTTTATCAAAAGGTAAAATACCAAAATCATTAGTCATTGGTTTTACTCCCTCGGGCAATACAAAAGGTTCAGAACCTACAAGGTGAGTAATAATTAATGAATTATCTTTTTCATTCAATAATGCAGACATCCCATAATTTACATATTTAGGGTTAGCTAAAACCAAGGACCCTTCTTTAGATTGAATCCAATTTTGAGCAATAGCAATAGCTACATTTTGATAAGACTTTAGTTTAGTTTTTTTTTTTTCTCCTGAGATTTTCACAACAGATCCTACAGCTAGCTTATAACAGTTTTCTTGTACCTTCCCATGCATCCCGTCATAAAATAATACTCTATCGAAAGGTGTTTTCTTTTTAACTGAAGGCTGATTATGAGTAACCCTACCATTCCTTAGCATAAACTGTGAATGATCATCAGCCGCAGAAGTTAAAACTGCATCTTTTTTAAATACCGGGAGAGATTGTTCTATTCGATAGGTATCAATTTGTTCTTGAACAAGATTTTCTAAAAAATATTTATCATACTGATAATCAACATCGTCAACTTTTTGTTGAGCAAATAACGCAACAGAACCTATCAGAAATAATATTAATAAAAGATGCTTCAACTAATAAATTTTAATAATTAAAGTTAACAAATAGATATTAATCAACTACGATACCACAAAGTAAATGTAGACACAATAAAATGTAAAAAGCAGAAAACCTCTTAATCTATTCACTTTATAACCAATCATCATTATTGGAAAAATAAGAAAAGATATTGCCAACATCCATAAAGAATCTACATTAACAACATGATCCGTTACTGCAATATCCTTTACTAATGCAGTAATCCCTAATACTCCTAAAATATTAAATATATTAGATCCAATAAGATTTCCTACTGAAATATCTGTTTCCTTTTTTAAAGCGGCCATTACAGAGGTAATTAATTCAGGAACACTTGTTCCAAAAGCAACAATCGTAACTCCAATAACATGTTCGCTAACTCCAAAATTTGAAGCAATTATTTTTGCTCCATCAACTAACCAATCTGCACCAAAAGCTAAACCTACTGAACCTAAAATAATTAATAACGTATTTAAAAAAATATTTTTCTTTTTATCATTAGAAACTATAACCTTCTCAACCTCTTTTTTATTTTTTCGATTAGCATTCCAAAACAAGTAAAAATTAAAAGAAATAATTCCTATTGTAAGGATTAATCCTTCATACCGTTCAATAACATTATTAAATATAAAAATGAAAAACAACAAACTAGCACCCATCATAATAGGCCAATCGACCTTAACTGTACTCTTTTTAACCGTTATAGGTAGTATCATTGTAGTTATACCCAATACTAAAGCAATGTTAGCAATATTAGATCCTATAACATTTGCTATAGCTAATTCAGCATGACCATTTAATGTCGCTTTTAGACTAACAAATAATTCTGGTGCTGAAGTTCCGAATGAAACAATAGTTAAACCAATAACTAAAGTTGGTATATTGAATTTTTCAGCAATTCCAACAGCACCTCTAACCAATAATTCTCCTGCTATTATTAGAATGATGAGTCCACCTATTAATAAAACGTATTCCATTATTTTGCTTCTTCCTGATTATCTTGTGGTTCTTGTGAAGCATAAGGACTTCTTCTTTGTACTGTTTGGGATATTGGTGTTGGGTTCTGAGTATCGGATTTTGAGTCTGGAGATTCTTTTAACTTATTTTTATCACTACTCTCCGGATTTAATGCTGATTGAGAATTATCAACTGATGATTCTTTTTTTTTCTGATCTCCCTTTATTAAATCTTTAACTTGTTGTTCAACATTCACTTTATCCTTAATCGCGTTAACCTCTCTAGCGCCTTCTGTAATCTCTCTCTGAATGTCTCCTGTTGCGTTTTTAATCTCACTAATACCTTTACCTAAGCCACGAGCTAATTCTGGAATTTTTTTTGACCCAAAAAGCATTATTACTATCAGTACTATAAAAAATAGTTCTGCTCCTCCTGGCATTCCGAATAATAAAATGGTGTTCATTTCTCTTTTTATTTGAGTGACAAATGTAAGAAATAATCTATCCTGAAAACTTGGTCAGGAAGACAATTTATTAATCAAAAAAGCCTCACGAAATAAGTTCGAGAGGCTTTTGATCTGTCAACTTAAAAGTTGTTTATTTTTTCTTGTTTGCAAAATCATACATTACTGGAGAAGCAATACATAAAGAAGAGTAAGTTCCTACAATAACACCAATTAATAATGCGAAAGAGAAACCTCTAATTACCTCACCACCAAAGAAGAAAATCATAGCTAGTACAAATATTGTACTTAACGATGTATTAATTGTTCTACTTAATGTACTGTTAAGTGCATTATTAACAACTTCTTTCATTTCTTGTTTCTTATGTAATCCTAAGAACTCTCTAATTCTATCAAACACAACAACGGTATCATTAATAGAATAACCAACTACAGTTAAGATAGCTGCAATAAATGCTTGATCTACCTCTAAAGAGAATGGTAACACTCCGTATAATAATGAGAATAAAGAAAGTACAATTAAAACATCATGGAACAATGCGACTAATGCACCCATTCCAAATTGCCATTTCTTAAATCTAAATACGATGTATAAGAAAATGATAATTAAAGAAAAGATAATTGACATTAAAGAATCTTTTTTAATATCATCCGCAATGGTTGGACCAACTTTCTGTGAACTCATTAAATTGTTTTCCATAAATTGTGCCTTATCCACATCACCTAACATTGATGATAATCCTTCATACAATTTACCCTCTACGATATCATCAGCATTTTCAGCGTTACTATCAATCATAAAAGATGTAACAATTTTTACTTGATTACCATCACCAAAAGTTTTAACCTCTGGTGCAGATTCAAACGCTCCTGTTAAAATTTTTGCAACATCTTGAGTTTCAACTTTATTCTCCGTATCAAATCTTACTGTATAAGATCTACCCCCTTTAAAATCAACTCCATATTGTAAGCCTCTAGAAACTAAAGAACCAATACCTGCCAAAATAATAACTCCAGAAAGGATATAGAATTTTTTTCTATTCTTAATAAAACCAAAGTTGATATTTTTAAATGCTCCTTCTGTTAACTTGGTAGAGAAAGATAAGTTCTTGTTTCTAGCTAATTGCCATTCGAATATTAAACGAGTAATAAAAATCGCAGTAAATAACGAAGTAAAAATACCTATTACTAAAGTCTTAGCAAATCCTTCAACTGGACCAGTACCAAAAAACCATAATACAACACCAGTTAATAAAGTAGTAACGTTAGCATCAATAATAGAAGAGTAAGCAAATTTATAACCATCAGCAACAGCTAATCTTACTCCTTTACCAGCAGTAATTTCCTCTCTAATTCTTTCGAATATAAGTACATTAGCATCAACCGACATACCAATTGTTAAGATAATACCAGCTATACCAGGTAATGTTAAAGCAACCAATGCAGGCATAGAAGCTAATATTCCAAAAATGAAGAACATATTTGCAATCAATGCAATTACAGATGCAATACCCGCTTTAGAGTAATAAAACACCATGTAAGCTAATACTATTAAAAGAGCAACAGCGAATGACATCATTCCTTTGTTAATTGACTCTTGACCTAATGTTGGTCCTACAATAGCTTCTTCAACAATTCTTGCAGGAGCAGGAAGTTTACCAGCTTTTAAAATATTAGCAATCATTTTTGCTTCTTCAATTGAGAAATTACCAGAAATACTTGATTGTCCACCAGAAATTTCTCCATTTACAGTTGGAAAAGAATAAACTAAATCATCTAAAGCAATTGCAATAGATTCTCCAACATGTCCTCCAGTTAAGATTCTCCATTTGTTAGCTCCTTCGCCATTCATTGTCATAGAAATTTCTGGAGAACCACCAAATTGATCAAACTGTTGAGAAGCATCAACAATAACATCTCCTTCTAAAGCAGCTTTACCATCTCTATTATCAATTTTGATGGCTAATAATTGTAAGAACTCCCCTTTTTCATCGTAAGGCTTGGCTGTCCATAAGAACTTTAACCTTGGAGGAAAGAAAGATTGAACTTCTTTCATTGCTAAATATTTATTTACTAAAGCAGTATCTTTAATCGCAACATATCCTACAACTGGTCCTTTACCATATTCATATCCTTGAGTTTCTGGATTTTGAAATATTGCTGGACGTAATACAGAGAACAAAGGATGATCCTTAGCATATTGTTCCGCATTTTCTTGATTTGCTAAAGCAGAAGCAGTTGAATCTGTAGATCCACTGTCTACTCCATTCTCTAAATCAGCAAATAAATCAGCAGCAGCATCTTCTTTAGTAGAATCAGAAGCTACAATAG
Organism: uncultured Flavobacteriales bacterium; assembly: GCA_913048175.1. Taxonomy (GTDB): domain Bacteria; phylum Bacteroidota; class Bacteroidia; order Flavobacteriales_E; family Vicingaceae. The sequence continues at coordinate 12,284 of CAJWVX010000072.1, forward strand.
CTTCTTCAGCAATAACCTCTTCTGTTAATGAAGAATCAGTTGTATTTGTATCAGCAGTTTCTACTATACCTTGTAAAATTTTACCAATTTTAGCATCAGCTTGTTCAATCATTGGATAAACTTCTCTGTTTTCCCAAGTTAACCAGAATTCTAATTTAGCAGTACCTTGTAATAATTGTCTTACTCTTTCTTTATTCTTAACACCAGGCAATTCAACTAAAATTCTATCAGAACCAGTTAAACGTTGAATATTAGGTTGAGCAGAACCAAACAAACCAATTCGTGTTCTAATAACATTAAAAGAACGCTCAATTGCATCATCAGCTTCAGCTTGTACAAATTCTAAAACTTCTTCATTGGTTGCATTTGGAGATAATTTATCTTTATTATCTAAGGTATAAAATATACCTGAAAGTTTTCCATTAGGATTATTCTCTTGATATATATCTCCGAACAACTCTACAAAACCTTTATCAGCATTTTGTTGTGCCTTTTTAGCATCAGCAATTGCTGTATTAAAAGCTACATCTTTGTTAAAAGAGGATAACGCTTTAACTACTTCTTCTACTTGTACTTCAAGAGTAACGTTCATACCACCCTTCAAATCCAACCCAAGATTTAACATTTTAGTTCTTAACTCACCATATGTGTAGTTAATTAGAGGGTAAACTTCTTGCGAAGCCATTGAGTCTAAATAGGCAAATTCTACATCAGAATTTCCGTTAGATATTTCTTTAGCATCAGTTTCTACGCTACTTGCAACCCATGTTAATGATAAGGCGTAAAGACAGCCCATTGCGAAAAGTATTGTAAATGTTGTTAATAGTCCTTTGTTTTGCATTTTATAAGTATTAATCTTTCATTTTTTTATAAGCCTGCAAATATATAATTTCAAATAGGATATATCAATAGATTTTCTAATAAGTTTCAATTCAACTTAAAGTCGATAAAAACGATTATCTTTACAAACATCATTTTAAGGCTCATTTATATCGATTAATTATGAATTTAAAAAACTTCCTATTATTACTGCTACTATCGTCAAACTTGATAATTAGTGATTTGTTTGCACAAATAAATTTTGAAAGAAACAACTCTATAGTTGTTTTAAAAACAAATGGTGACACGTTAAAAAATCCTTGGGCTGGAGGATTTAACTCTGTACAGTTTTCTGAAATTGACTTAAATTTGGATGGAATTAAAGATTTATTTGTTTTTGACAGGACAGGAAATCGTATTTCTACTTTTATTAATGCCGGTACTCCAAATCAAGTTACCTACAAACATGACCCTTCATATATTCAATATTTTCCAGAAAAATTAAAAAGCTGGGCTTTACTTAGAGATTACAACTGTGATGGAAAAATGGATATATTCACTTACTCTAGTGGTGCAATGGCAGTATATAAAAATACCTCAACAACCCAATTGAGCTTTGTTTTAGACTCTTTTAAAGTTCATTCAGATTACAATCCTGATGGAAATACCAACTCAGGAAACCCAAATGGAGATCCAAGCTATCTTCCTCTTTACATCAGCTCTAGTGACCTACCAGCTATAGATGATATTGATGGGGATGGCGACTTAGATGTATTAACCTTTAGTATTTTAGGCTCTTTTATCGAATATCATAAAAATAACGGAAATTGTAATAGTTTAGATTTTCAGCTAAGTAATAAATGTTGGGGTTTTTTCTATGAAAATGGACTTAACAATGGTGTTGTGTTAAACGACACTTGTCAGTACAATATCAATAATCCTCAAAAATACGATGGCAATAAAAAACATTCTGGGTCAACATTATTAACTTTAGATGTTGATGCTAACAATAGTAAAGAATTGGTTTTAGGAGATGTTTCATATAACAATTTTGTAATGCTTACAAATGGTGATCTTAGTACAAACTTAGATAACTCTTACATAACAGCTTATGATTCTTTATTTCCTCAAAATAATAGTTCAACAGTAGCTGTTGATATTGATGTATTTCCGGCAGGATACTATCTAGATGTAAACAATGATAATATTAAAGACCTTATTGCTGCACCAAATTGCCAAAGTGGATGCAACAACAATGAAAACGTTATCTACTACAATAATACTAACGCAACCAACCAACCCGACTTTAATTTAATTACCAACTCTTTTTTACAAGAAGGTATGATAGAAATTGGAGAAGGTGCTCACCCAGTTTTTTTCGATTATAATGGAGATGGCTTAGAGGATATTATTGTTGGTAGTTATGGAAATTACGATCCTACAAATGGATCTTTAAATTATAGATCTGGATTGTACTTATATGAAAATATTGGAACCATTAACAATCCATCCTACCAATTAATTGATACAGATTACTTGAATATTTCTACCATGAATTTAGACATTGCAGGAAGCAGACCAACTTTAGGACTACACCCAGCTTTTGGAGATTTAGATGGTGATGGCGACTTAGATTTGATATTGGGCGATTACAATGGTAAAGTTCATTATTTTAAAAACTCGGGAGGACCAGGAAATATAGCTATTTTAACTTTAGCCGCTCCTGAATATTTAGGAATAGATGTTGGACAAAATGCTACTCCCTTTATTTATGACCTTAATGGAGATAATAAGTTGGATCTTATAATTGGGAAGACAACAGGAACTTTTTCTTACTATAAAAACACAGGCACAGTTAGCGCTCCTAGTTTAGTTTTTGTTACTAATTATTTAGGTCTGATTACTACAGAACAATATGGAGGATTTGGAGGAAACAGCTCTCCTATACTAATAGACAGTTTAGGAACAACAATACTTTATTCAGGATCTAAAAGTGGTAATCTTTTTAAATTCGGAAATATTGATGGGAATTTAACAGGAACATTTACTAGAGATAGTACGTACTTAAATATTTGGGAAGGAATAAGTTCTAACATAGCGATTACTGATATTAACAATGATGGGAGTTTAGACTTATTGGTAGGCAACTATTCTGGTGGAGTTGCATTATACCAAGGAAATAATAGTCCATCATCAGTAGAAGTTAAAGAAACAATAAATCTTCGTAGTCTAAATATTTACCCTAACCCTACTCAAAACTCAATTGTTGTAGATATCCAAAACAACGAAACTAAAAATGCTACAATTGAAGTTATCTCTATCTTAGGGAAAACATTGATTAATCAAAAAATATCAAGTAGAAAAACCACTATCAGCCTAGAAAATTTCTCTCAAGGAATTTACTTAGTTAAATTTTATAATGATTTAGGAAGTAAGGTTTTAAAAGTGGTTAAGGAGTGAAAATATGATGCTAATATGTTGCATGCGTAACATCTTAGGTTGTTAGTAATCACAAACATGATATGAAAAACTAAATCCAATACCTAGGAATATTAGTTTGTTTAATACTAGTATTAAATTCTTGTGAGACTAAAAATGCAAAAACAATCCAAAATAAACCTGACGATAAAGGTGAAAAAAAGAATCCGTTTATAAGCTAATTCAAATTAGGGATTCATACCTTCCATTGATTGAAAACTCATATTATTACTATAGAGGAAGTTATGACGGAAAATTAGAGACCATTAAGTCTACTGTTAAAAAAATCATTAATGAGGAAAACGACATACTATATTACTTTGTAGATGACGAAAATGTTATAATGGGAAATTTTTTTGGCATCTATTCTTCATACATGTATAGGTATAAAGACAATAATCTTATGACAACTGAAGCATCATCCCCCTTTGGAAAAGTTGATAAATTAAAGACAACAAGTACAGCTTATGAAAATATGATTATTCCTAATAATCCTCAAGTTGGTCGAAGCTATGAACTTCATGACAATAAAAATGATTCGTAGATAAAGACAGTTAAAATTGTATCAATAGAAGAGGTTGAAGTTCAAGTAGGTAAATTTCAAGATTGTATCAAAATTAGCGTTAAAACTGTTTGGAAAGATGGTGAAAAGTCGTCTTCTCAAGATATATGGCTAAAAAAAGAAGTTGGCATGATAAAATGGAATAGAACTACTGGTCGTATTGAAGAGTTAGTTAAGTACAATATTCCAGAATAAAGATTACTAACACTCTGTAATATTGCATTTTGGTTGCAAGCAGTTTTACCTTTTTGACAATTTTTTCAGTTAGTACCATAATTTTTGCTAGCAGTTTTTTAGCTAATAATTAGCAAGCTGCATTCTTGTTTTGGGCTTGGTAAGATTTTACTTCTTTGACAATTTTCAGCTTGGGAAGCCTTACAAAAATTATTACTTTTAAGCTATTAATAAACTTAGCAAACGCAACATAAAGTTTGCCGTTGGGCTTAATTACTAATCAAATGAAAATTCTAGAATTTTCATAGATTTGTTTTGATAATAATTCTCGATCATCAGGATGTGCTATCTTCATCATTTCTTGAGCTCTTTGTTTTAAGTTCTTAGCATAGATCGAGGCAATACCATATTCAGTTACGATATATTGAACATGAGCTCTAGTGGTGACTACTGATGCACCAGATTTTAAAACTGACACTATTCTCGGAATTCCTTTTTGGGTTCTAGAAGGCAGTGCCAATATAGCTTTCCCTCCTTTTGATAATGTCGCCCCTCTAATAAAATCCATTTGTCCTCCTACTCCCGAATAATGAAGTGTACCAATAGAATCTGCACAAACTTGACCATATAAATCAATTTCAATAGCGCTATTGATGGCAGTTACTTTTGGATTTTTTCTTATCGTACGGGTATCATTAACGTAGCCCACATCCATCATATTAACCAATGGATTATTGTCT
>CAJWVX010000073.1 GCA_913048175.1 uncultured Flavobacteriales bacterium
AACTAAAAAATCTGATGCGTTAGAATTAATAAATGAAGAATTAGATAGTGAAATAGTTGCTCGAGAAAAATTAGAAGTTGTAAATCAAAACCAAGATGATTTAATAACTAAAAAATCGGATGCATTAGTATTAAAAAATGAAGAATTAGATAGTGAAATAATTGCCCGAGAAAGATTAGAAGTTCTAAATCAAAACCAAGATGATTTAATAACTAAAAAATCGGATGCATTAGCATTAATCAATAAAGAATTAGATAGTGAAATAGTTGCTCGAGAAAGATTAGAAGTTGTAAATCAAAACCAAGATGATTTAATAACTAAAAAATCTGATGCGTTAGAATTAATAAATGAAGAATTAGATAGTGAAATAATTGCACGAGAGAAAGTTGAACAAAAAAATAAAATATTAGCAGAAGTTATTGAAAAATCAGGTAGCCACATCTTAATTACAAATGAAAAAGCAATTATTGAATATGTAAATCCAGAAATGTTAGCGTTTTTAAACTATACATTAGAGGAGTTAAATGGTGAAAAACCAAGTATTTTAAAGCCTAAAAACTATCCATCTTTTATATATAAATCGATGTGGAAAACACTCTTGTCAGGAAATGTTTATCGTGGAGATTTTGTAAATGTTAAAAAAAATGGAGATAGGTACAACTCTCAAACCGTTATAGTACCTTTTTTTAACAACAAAAAAATTACACATTATGCTTTTATCGGAGAAGATGTAACCATTCAAAGAGAAAATGAACGAATGGGATTAGCATTGTTAGAGGCTGAAAAATCAAGAATTTCAAAAGAATTACATGATGGAGTTGGCCAAACATTAACCGCAATTAAATTTGGTATTGCATCGTTATTAAATGATAAAATATTGAAAGATAATAATGTAATTAATACTTTAAAAAATCAAATTGAAGATTCAATAAGCGAAGTGAGAGAAGTCTCTTTTGTGCTAATGCCCAGTATACTTGAGGATTATGGTCTTGAATCTGCTCTAAATAAATTGATTGGTAACATTGAATCTACCACAGATCAAAAAATTAATTTAGCTGTAGCTAATCTTAAAAGATTGAAACCCGATTATGAAGTTAATCTTTATAGAATTACTCAAGAGTTGCTTAATAATGCTATTAAACATTCAGCTTGTTCTGAAATAAAGATCAACATTAAAATAAATAATAATTGGATTAGTATTGTTTTTAATGATAATGGTGTAGGTTTTAATATGTCAGAAAGAGATTTGATAAAAGTGAATAAAAAAGGTGGCCAGGGAATTTTTAATATAAAGAATAGAGTTAAAGCATTAAACGGTTTCATTGACTTTACTTCAATGAAAGATGTAGGAACTTATGTAGAAATATTAATACCATTAAACGATGAATAAAATAAATATTATAGTTGTTGACGATCATGAAATTGTAATAAATGGGCTTAAATTATTTTTTCAAGATAATGAATCTCTTTGTATCGTTTCTCAAGCAGCAAATGGCATTGAAGCTTTAGTAGAAATAGAAAAGCATAAGCCTGATGTTGTTATAACTGATGTATCGATGCCGAATATGAATGGTATTGAATTAACCAAATTAATTACAGATAAATACCCAGGAGTTAATGTGTTAGTGTTTTCGATGCATAATGATGATGAATATGTTATGGATGCTTTAACAGCTGGAGCAATGGGATATATACCTAAAGATTCTGATGAACATGAAATTAAAGAAGCTATAATTAATGTGTCTAAAGGTAAGATGTACTTTAGTACTTCTCTTTCTGAAATTTTAGCTAAAAAGTTATTGGTAAAAGAGAACACTAAAAATGTGAAAAAACAACTAACAGAAAGAGAGTTAGAAGTTTTAGATTTAATAGTAAAAGGGTATAGCAATAAAGAAATAGCTTCTTTATTAAGCGTAAGTAAACGAACAATTGATAACCATAGAACAAATTTAATGTACAAAATTAATGCTAAAAATACGGCAGATGTTGTACGTATAGCTTTAACTAATAAGTATGTAAAAATTGGAAAGAAGAAGACATAATCGTTTTATTAGTTTGTAGAACCTTAAGAATATATTCCTTATTTTTTAGCAATTTAAGTTAGTAATAGGCTGATTTTCTGTAATTAAAATTGCAATATAATGTGGTTTTTTATAAAATCTTGTAACGTATAATAAGAAAAAATAAAAATCAACGAGATTTATTTCAACCCTTGCTTAAATATTTCATTAAAATTGGACATGAGTTAATTTTATTGGATGATAAGATTGAGTAGAATTATTTTGAAAAATATTTTTCAATCTACCACTCGAAGTCAGTACAACCTTCGATGCCACTATTATTGATTCTTAGTAGTTTGATGCTAAAGTGGATTTGTAATTTATCAGATGAGCATTTAAATGAGTCATGGGTAATTAATTCTTACATGTAATATTTTTGTGTAGAAACTAAGTCTAAGCATCAATTCCTTAGTGATCCCATGTTTTAGAAACAGAATAGTAGAAGGAATCTTGGAAAATATATTTGTATATTTCATCTTTTTGGTGTATGTGCCAAAAAAAAGTAAACCTATCATATACAGGCTAAGGACATAACAATATCAACATTTCTTGCGGATGCTAAATTAGCAAAGAAGCTTATCAATAAATACAATGAAATAGGTAATAAAGAAGAAATTACTTATGCTTGGTGCCTGTGAAAAAATATTTTGAAAACAATAGGACAGAGAAACTCATAATCAAGACCGTTACAAAAGTCAGTAAATAATTTTAATATTTATTTTTATCACTTTTTTTATCTGTTTTCAGTTAAAAAGAAGCCTTTTTGATGTGTAAATAGACCAACTTTAAACCACAATTTTATCCCGCCAAAAGTTCGCTTGACTTTAAATATTTTTTTTCTAATCTTTACTTTTGTAGATTCTGAGCTAATAACACATTTAATTTTAACACAATGATAATAAGCATTTTTAATAACTTTCATATATTTATACATCATCTTAAACGGATAAGTATCTTAATTTCTTAAATTGAAGTTATATTTCCCTGATCGCTCTTGGAGAATATACTCACTGCCCTTTTTAAGATATCACTTTCCATTTTAACATCTCGTAATTCCTTCTTTAATAATTTCAACTCTAACTCTTCAGATAATTTTCGTTTCTTGGAAAAATCTCCTAATTTAGTTTTAAAATAACGTTTCCAACGCTTAATTATTTCGCTATTGATCTTGTATTCTTCAGTAAGCTCTTTGGCTGTCATCCCTGATTGTAATAAGTCTATAAGCATTGTCTTAAATTAATTTTCAGACAGTCTCTTTTTCATAATTAAAAGATATGAGTCATGGTCTCAATCAATTCGTCACAACAATACTAGATATTCCAGTAATGTATCCCATGAATTTTGGATGACTATTAAGTAATGATTCATTCATCAGAATATTAGTTGCCTTGGAGTTTGTTTTTCCTGAAGAAACTCCAACTTGAGGCAATGAATTATTTCGTAGGATGTTCTTTAGCTCTTCAGGAGTTAACAGGTTTTTCGTCAATAGTCTCAATAAAGGATACGATTTTATCTATTAATTGATACTAAATTATCTTAAAGTATTGATTGTCAATGTCTATGCGAAACTCTAAAGTTATTTAAAGCTAAAATAATTGTATTTTTTAAATTTACGAATTGAAAGATGAATTTCCTATTTGGATTACTTAAGTTTTTGTAAATTATTATAGTGATATGATATTTAATTTCGGGCCTCTTAATTTATTAGCTGTATTTTAAAATAAATTGAGATTGTATTTGTATGTATGCCTCTATCTAATTGATTTGTATATACATAATTAATTGTCATTTTATGTTAGTGGAGTTAAAATTAAGCTTTATGAACCTAGATTTAGACTCTTTATCGTTAGTTGAATAGGGCATCTTAATTAGAGCTTATTTAAGTTCTTTTAGTATTTTTTGAGTTGCTCCTCTGTTTGCTTCAATGTAAGACTTATTTACTTCTTGATATTTTTTAAGGTTATTGTCAATTTCTAAATGATTAATAATCGCTAGTAAATCATCCGAATCGTCAATCTCAAAGGCTCCTTTGATATCCATTAAATCTTGAGCTTCATGAAATTTATCATGCTTTGGTCCAAATAAAATAACGTTACCAAAACTTGCAGGTTCTAGAATGTTATGAAGTGATCCCGTAAAACCACCTCCCACTAAAGCAATGTCAGTAAATTGATAAGTGTTTGCTAAGATTCCAATATTGTCAATAATTAATGTTTTGTGTGCACCAATAGTCTCATAAGTAGCATCAGAATATTTTATATAATTGGTTCCTATTAACTTCTCAATTTCAGTAATATGCTTTTTGTCAATATTGTGAGGGGCAATAATAAATTTAAAATTCTTTTTAGTTGAATTAATAAATTCAGAAATAATATTTTCTTCTTGTGGCCAAGAGCTTCCAAGTATAATTACTTTATTATTTCCAACAAATTTTTTAATTAAAGCAGGTTTTTCGGGTGTTAAGGAGTTTTCATAAACTCTATCCAATCTTGTATCTCCTGCAATAGTAACATTATTGTAGTTTAAAGAATTTAGTAACTTTTTGGAGGTCTCATTTTGAACGAAAAAATGGGTGAAAAAGGAGAGCATTTTTTTGTGAGTGCTGCCATACCAATTGAAGAAAGGCTGTTGTCTTCTAAAAACTCCAGAAATTAAATAAGTTGGAATTTTCATTTTATTTAATTGAAATAGATAGTGGTACCAAAATTCATATTTCACAAAAAAAACTTTTTTAGGATTTATTAGATCAATAAACTGTTTTGAATTAGATTTTGAATCTAATGGAAGATAAAAAATATAGTCGGCTAATTCATAATTTTTACCGAAAGTATAACCAGAAGGTGAGAAGAAGGTTATTAAAATTTTAATTGAAGTAGAATCTTCTTTGAGCTTCTCTATTATTGGTTTTCCTTGTTCTAGTTCGCCAAGACTGGCACAGTGGAACCAGTAAATAGTTTCATTTGGAGGGATTTTTTTTAATTCTTCAAAAACACTTTGTCTTCCAGTAATAAACTGTTTTGCTTTTGGATTGAAAAGTGAGGCTATTTTTACTGATAAAAAATATAGGTAAATAGATATGTTGTAAAAAAACAGCAAATAGAATTAATTGTAATAAAACGACTGTTGTTTTCTTTTGTTTAATCTAATTATCCATCCTACTCTAATTCCATAAAGAGTGTTGGTGTAAGTTTTTGTGTCAGATTCTTGAGTGTCATAATTATATTTTCTTAAACTCTTTGTCCAACCATGAGTATAATCGATGCCGCCAAAGAAGTTAAGTAGCCTATTTTTGCTTAAGAATAAATACCCAGCAAAACCATTAATTGCATAACCTAAAGAAAAACGATCATATCCTTTTTTGTATTCTTCTGTTAGATAAATAATGTCATCTTGAAATTTTAAACTTATTTTATGTTGTAACATTCCAAAACCACCATAAATAATAAAACCTGAATTCTTATTTGGAGCAAATTTATTTATCAATTTTCCACCAAATACAAAAAAAGAAGAACCTCTCTCTCCAAAGTTGACGACAGTTAACCTTCCGTTATCATCAATTATTTCATTGGAACTCGAAGTTAAATTATTTAAAATAGAATTATCTTTAACTTCACCTCCCCAAATAAAATTACCTTTTAACCCATAAAGCCAATTTTGTTTTGTTTTTACCATAAAACTCCCACCAATATTGCTGTTAGGGCCAAATCGATCAGACAAATCACCTCCTACCCATTGGTAAGCATAAGAAAGTGTTATCATGGGAATAGTATAGATAGTATCTGTGATTTCTGGTTTTTCAAGTACAAATTGACCTTTTCCAATTATGAAAAGAAAAATAAGAGGTAAAAATAGTAGCTTCTTCATTCGTAATAAAACTTAAATGTACCTTTAATATTGTTGGATATTAATAATAGCCTTGATAAGACCATAAAATTACAATTAAATAATAGAGATTTATTAATTTAGCAAACTTATCCAATAAAAGAGTTTATGACTATGGCTAGTAATAATATTCAAATGGTGGACTTAAAAAGTCAATACCTAAATATAAAAGAAGATGTGGATAGTGCTATACAAAGTGTTATTGATTCTACGGCATTTATTAAAGGTCCTGAGGTTAAAAAATTTGCTAAAGAGCTAGAGAGCTATTTAGATGTGAAGCATGTTATCCCCTGCGGTAATGGAACTGATGCACTACAAATTGCACTTATGGCTCTTGGATTAAAGCCAGGAGATGAAGTTGTTTCAGTAGATTTTACGTTTGCTGCAACAGTGGAGGTAATTGGGTTAATGAGTTTAACTCCTGTTTTTGTAGATGTTGATAGAGGTACCTTTAATATGGATGTTGAAGCTTTGAAAAAAGTAATCACACCAAAAACTAAAGCAATTATTCCAGTGCATTTGTTTGGTCAGTGTGCCAATATGGAGGCCATAATGAAAATTGCGAATGAGCATAATATTTTTGTTATTGAAGATACTGCACAAGGAATTGGAGCGGAATATACCTTTTCTAATGGTGATGTGAAAAAAGCAGGAACTATTGGAACTATTGGAACAACATCTTTTTTTCCATCTAAAAATTTAGGTTGTTTTGGTGATGGAGGTGCTCTTTTTACAAATGATTCAGATTTAGCAGGAAGATTAAATGCTGTTGTAAATCATGGAATGTATAAGCGTTATTATCATGATGAAATAGGTTTGAATTCAAGATTAGATTCAATTCAGGCAGCTATTCTAAGGGTTAAATTACCATTGTTAGATGGTTATAATAAGGCTCGATTAGATGTTGCAACAGCTTACAATAAGGCTTTTAAAGTTATTGAGCAATTGGAAACTCCATTTATTGATGAAAAATCAACTCATGTTTTTCATCAATATACTCTTAAGACAATTGGTGTAAACCGAGATAAATTAATTGAGTTTTTAAAGACTAAAAATATCCCTGCAATGGTATATTATCCAGTGCCTTTGCATTTGCAAAAGGCATATATACAGCCAAACTTAAAAGACAGTGATTTTCCAATTACAATGGATTTGTGTAGTAGTGTTGTCTCCTTACCTATTCACACAGAAATGGATAATGACCAATTAAATTATATTATAGAAACAGTAAAAGAATTTTTTAAATGAAAATAGCGGTTATAGGTACGGGTTATGTAGGTTTGGTTACAGGAACATGTTTTGCTGAAACTGGCAATGACGTAATTTGTGTTGACATTGATCAACAGAAAGTTGAGAAGATGAAAAACGGAGAGGTTCCAATTTATGAACCTCATTTAGATGTTTTATTTGATAGAAATATTAAACAAGGTAGATTATCATTTACAACTGAAATTGAATCAGCAGTTGAATCTGCTGAAATTATATTCTTAGCATTACCAACACCTCCAGGGGAAGATGGGTCTGCTGATTTATCTTATATACTTGGTGTTGCAAATACATTGGGTGAAATTATCAAAGATTATAAAGTTATTATTGATAAGAGTACAGTTCCTGTTGGAACAGCAGAGAAAGTTACCGCTGCAATAGCAAAAAACGCAACAGTTGATTTTGCTGTTGTATCTAATCCTGAATTTTTAAGAGAAGGATATGCTGTAGATGATTTTTTAAAACCAGATAGAGTTGTTATTGGAACATCAGATGAAAAGGCAAGAAAAATTTTAGAAAGTTTATACAAACCATATGTAAGGCAAGGGAATCCAATTTTGTTTATGGATGAAAAATCTGCGGAATTAACAAAGTATGCTGCGAATGCTTTTTTAGCAACTAAGATTACTTTTATGAATGAGATTGCTAATTTTTGTGAAAAAGTTGGAGCTGATGTAGATAAAGTAAGAATTGGTATTGGTTCTGATCAACGAATTGGAAATCGTTTTCTTTTCCCTGGAATAGGTTATGGAGGAAGTTGTTTTCCAAAAGATGTTCAAGCTTTGGCTAAATCTGGAGAAGAATATGGTTATCACTTTGGTATTTTAGACTCTGTGATGTCAATTAATGAAAAACAAAAGACCATTATAGTTCCTAAGATTAAAGCTTATTTTAACGGAGATGTAAAAGGAAAGAAAATTGCAATATGGGGATTGGCTTTTAAACCAGATACAGATGATATAAGAGAAGCACCAGCACTTTATATTATTGAAGAGCTGTTAGCTGCAGGGGCTGAAATTACTGCATTTGATCCTGAGGCAATGACCAATGTTAAAGAACTGTTAGGGGATAAAATTTCTTTTGCTTTAAGCAGAGATGAGGCAGCGCAAAATGCCGATGCACTGGTAATCGCAACTGAATGGCAAATATTTAGAACTCCAGACTTTAATAAGCTAGCTGAACAAATGAACGATAAAGTGATTTTTGATGGAAGAAACCTTTATGATATCGAAGAAATGAAAGAATTAGGATTTTATTATAGCAGTATAGGTAGAGAATTAGTTTCAAAATAGAATATGAAAAGAGTATTAATTACAGGCGCGGCAGGTTTTTTAGGATCACATTTATGTGACCGATTTATTAATGAAGGGTACTTTGTTATTGCAATGGATAACCTTATCACTGGGGATTTAAAGAACCTAGAGCACTTATTAGAAAATGAAAATTTCAAGTTTATTAATCATGATGTTTCTGACCATATAAATTTAGATGGAGAGTTAGATTATATTTTACATTTTGCTTCACCTGCAAGTCCAATTGATTATTTGAAAATTCCAATACAAACTTTAAAGGTAGGTTCATTAGGAACTCATAATTTATTAGGGTTAGCTAAGGCTAAAAAAGCAAGAATGTTAATTGCCTCAACTTCTGAAGTTTATGGGGATCCTTTAGTTCATCCGCAAACTGAAGAATATTATGGTAACGTTAATCCAATTGGACCAAGAGGGGTTTATGATGAAGCAAAACGTTTTCAGGAAGCAATTACAATGGCTTATCATACCTACCATGGAGTAGAAACAAGGATCGTTAGAATATTTAATACTTACGGACCTCGAATGAGATTAAATGATGGAAGAGTTTTACCTGCTTTTGTTGGACAGGCATTAAGAGGAGAGGACTTAACTGTCTTTGGGGATGGTAAACAAACACGTTCTTTTTGTTATGTTGATGACTTAATTGAAGGTATTTATCGCTTATTACTTAGTGATTATACATTACCAATGAATATTGGAAATCCTGATGAAATTACTATTGGCGATTTTGCAGAAGAAATAATTAAGCTAACAGGTACCACCCAAAAGGTTGTATATAAAGATTTACCAGTAAACGACCCTTTACAAAGACAACCTGAAATATCTAAAGCAAGATCAATTTTAAATTGGGAACCGAAAGTGGACAGAGCGGAAGGATTAAAAATTACATATGAATATTTTAAAAGCTTAACGGAAGATGATTTACACAAAGTAGAACATAAAAATTTTGAACAATACGTTAAATAATATGAGTTATTTTAACCATGAAACAGCAATTGTAGATGAAGGGTGCAAAATTGGTGAAGGGACCAAAATATGGCATTTTTCTCATATCATGCCAAATTGTATAATTGGAGTCAACTGTAACATTGGTCAAAATGTAGTTGTTTCTTCAGGAGTTGTTTTAGGCAAAAATGTAAAAATTCAAAATAATGTTTCAATTTATGAGGGTGTTATTTGTGAAGATGATGTTTTTTTAGGGCCATCTATGGTCTTTACTAATGTTGTGAACCCAAGAAGCGCAGTAAATAGAAGAGGAACATATTCAAAAACAACTGTCAAAAAAGGAGCTTCTATTGGTGCAAATGCTACTATAGTTTGTGGACATGATATTGGCGAATTTGCATTTATTGGAGCAGGAGCAGTTGTTACTAAAACAGTATCAGCTTATGCTTTAGTTGTTGGGAACCCAGCAAAACAGATAGGATGGATGAGCGAATATGGACATCGATTAGAATTTGATGAAAAAGGAATTGCTATTTGTGAGGAAAGCAATGAAAAGTATAATATTGTAGACAATGTAGTTTCAAAAATTATTAGTTAATGAGTAAGAGTAAAAAAATAAAATTTGCTGTAGTAGGTTGTGGACACATAGGGAAACGACATGCAGAAATGATTATTGGAAATGAGGAATCAGAATTAGTTGCCTTGTGTGATAATATAGAGAAATCATTACTAGGAATTGAAAAGTATGAAGCCAATTTTTTTCAATCGATAGAAGAATTGTTAGATGCAAATATGGATATTGATGTTATAAATATATGTACACCAAATGGACTTCACTCTGATCAAGCTTCTTTAGTCTTAGATAAGGGAATTCATGTTGTAGTTGAGAAGCCTATCGGGTTATCAAAAGCAAAATGTGAGAAAGTAATTCATAAAGCTTTAACGAATCATAAACATGTTTTTGCTGTAATGCAAAATAGATATTCACCTCCTTCTGTATGGATAAAGGATATTATCGAAAATAAGATTTTAGGAGATGTATTTATGGTTCAGTTAAATTGCTACTGGAACAGAGATAGCAGATATTACAAGACTGGCGGCTGGAAAGGGACTCATAACTTAGATGGAGGGACATTGTTTACTCAATTCTCTCATTTTATTGATATTATGTATTGGTTGTTTGGTGATATCGAAAATATTCAAGCAAAGTTTAAAGATTTTACTCATAAATCTTCTACAGACTTTGAGGATTCAGGATTTGTTTCTTTTGATTTTGTTGATGGAGGGATGGGGTCTTTAAATTACTCAACAGCTATAGCAACTAAAAATTTAGAAAGTAGCTTAACTATTATTGGAGAAAAAGGCAGTGTGAAAATTGGTGGTCAATATATGAATGAGGTAGAGGTTTGTAATATTGACGGTTATGAAATGCCGGAATTACCTGAAGCTAATCCTCCTAATGATTATGGACTTTATAAAGGTTCTGCAGCGAATCATCATTATGTTATAGAAAATGTAATTGATACTTTAAAAGGAAGGAAAACAGCAACAACTAATGCTTTAGAAGGTTTAAAAGTAGTAGATATTATAGAAAGAATTTACAACTTGAGAGAAGTAAATTTGTTGAAAAAAAATATGAATATAGGTACTAAATAAGTTTAAGTATGGGGATTTATAATAGATTAAAAAATAAAGAAACTAAAATTGCAGTAATTGGTTTAGGTTATGTTGGATTACCGATAGCTTTAGAGTTTGCAAAAACAATGTCAGTTATTGGATTTGATATCAACGAAAAAAGAGTTGATATGATGAAAAATAATATTGATCCTAGTGAGGAATTAAATTCTTCAGCTTTTGAAAGTTGTGATATACAATTTACAGCTAACTTGGAAGATCTTAAAGAAGCTACGTTCTTTGTAGTAGCTGTTCCAACTCCAATTGATGTACATAATTTACCAAATTTAGCGCCACTCTTAGGTGCATCAAAAACTGTAGCACAAGTCTTAAAAAAAGGAGATTATGTTGTTTATGAATCTACAGTTTATCCAGGTTGTACAGAAGAAGATTGTATTCCTGTTTTAGAAGAAGTTTCTGGATTAAAATGGAAAGAAGATTTTATGATTGGATATTCTCCTGAAAGAATTAATCCAGGAGATACAAAACATACGTTAACTAATGTAATTAAAGTAGTTTCTGGTTGTTGTGATGAATCTTTAGAAGAAATTGCTCAAGTATATGAAGAGGTTGTTCAAGCAGGAGTGCATAGGGCAACTACTATTAAAGTAGCTGAAGCAGCTAAGATTATAGAAAACACTCAGAGAGATTTAAATATTGCATTGGTAAATGAATTATCTATTATCTTTAACAAGTTAGATATAAACACTTATGATGTTTTAGAAGCAGCTGGTACAAAATGGAATTTTTTAAAGTTTTCTCCCGGTTTAGTAGGAGGGCATTGTATTGGTGTTGATCCTTACTATTTAACCTATAAGGCAAAAGAATTAGGCTATCATGCACAAATTATAAATGCTGGTCGTTTTGTTAATGATTCAATGGGAGGTTACATTGCTAAACAAACTGTTAAAAAGGTTATTGCTGCAGGAAAACACATTAGCGAGTCTAAGATTTTGGTAATGGGAGCAACTTTTAAAGAAGATGTTAGTGATATAAGAAATTCTAAAGTTGTTGACGTTATTAATGAACTAATATCCTTTGGAGCTTCCGTAGAAGTTGTTGATCCTCACGCAGATTCAGATTCTTTAAAACAAGAATACGGTTTTGAATTAGTTCCTGAACTTGCAGATAATTATGATGCTGTAATTGTAGCGGTTAATCATGCTGATTACGCGTTATTAGATGAAAATTATTTTAAATCTATAGCTTCTGAAAACCCAGTAATTGTAGATATAAAAGGTATTTATAAAGGTAAAATAAACGAATTGACTTATTGGAGCTTATAATATGAAGAAGACGATACTAGTTACAGGAGGAGCAGGCTTTATTGGATCTCATTTAGTGAGATTAATGTTGAAAAAATATTCAGACTATAAGATTATCAATTTAGATAAATTGACCTATGCTGGAAATTTGGAAAATCTTACCGATGTTGAGATTTTTCCTAATTATGAATTTGTTAAAGGTGACATTGTTGATGCAGAATTTGTGAATCAACTGTTTGCCGATTACAATTTTGATTCAGTCATTCATTTGGCTGCAGAATCTCATGTAGATAGATCTATTGAAGGACCTTTGGAATTTATAATGACAAATGTTGTTGGAACAACAAACTTATTAAATGCAGCAAAAGACTCTTGGAAGAATAATTTCACAAATAAATTATTCTATCATGTTTCTACAGACGAAGTATATGGATCATTGGGTAAAGAAGGGATGTTTCTAGAAACTACTCCTTATGATCCAAGAAGCCCATATTCAGCATCCAAAGCAAGCTCTGATCATATTGTTAGGGCATATCATCATACTTATGGAATGCCGATAGTTATATCTAACTGCTCAAATAACTATGGTTCGCATCAATTTCCTGAAAAGTTGATTCCATTATTTATCAATAATATTAAAAATAATAAGGCTTTACCTGTTTATGGTAAAGGAGAAAATATTAGAGATTGGTTATGGGTAAATGATCATGCTAGGGCTATCGATGTTATTTTTCATGATGGAAAAAATGGAGATACATATAATATTGGAGGTCATAACGAATGGACAAACATTGACTTAATAAAAGTAATGTGTAAAGTGATGGATGAAAAACTGGGCAGACCAGTTGGAGAGTCTGAGAATTTAATTACATATGTAACTGATAGAGCTGGTCACGATATGCGCTATGCAATTGATGCTACTAAGCTTAAAGATGAGTTAGGCTGGGTACCATCTTTACAATTTGAAGAGGGTATTAGAAATACTATAGAATGGTATTTGGAAAATGAAGAATGGATGAACAACATTACTTCAGGAGATTATGAGAGTTATTACGAACAACAATACGCAAAAAGATAGATGTACGATACTTCATTTCAAACTCAAGATATTTCAAAGCATACTTTTTTAATTACAGGAGGTGCTGGTTTTATAGGGTCTAATATTGTAACCTATTTAATGAAATATAAAGCAGGAAAGGTTACTGTTTTGGATAATCTTTCTAATGGTTACCTCTCAAATATTGAACAGTTTTTTGATGAACCAAATTTTGAATTTATTGAAGGAGATATTACTGATTTCGATACTTGTAAAAAAGTTATGGATGGAGTAGATTATATTTCACATCAAGCAGCTCTAGGTTCTGTTCCCAGATCAATTGAAAACCCTATAGCAACACATTTAGCTAATGCTACAGGGTTCTTAAATATTCTTACAGCAGCAAAAGAAAGTAACGTAAAGAGAATTGTATTTGCAAGTTCATCTTCAGTTTATGGTGATAGCAAGGAACTACCAAAAAGAGAAGAAAATATTGGAAGACAACTTTCTCCATACGCGGTAAGTAAGCACACGAAGGAATTGTATGCTAAAGTTTTTGCAGACGTATATGGTTTAGATGTTATAGGTTTAAGGTATTTTAATATTTTTGGACCTAACCAAAACCCCTCAGGGCCTTATGCCGCAGCTATACCTTTGTTTATGGATGCTGTTCTGAAAAATAAATCTCCTTATATTAATGGTGATGGAGGCCAGAGTAGAGATTTTACATTTGTAGAAAATGCAGTTCAAGCAAATATTAAAGCATTATTTTCTGATAAAGAAGTAAAAGGTAAAATTGTAAATATTGCTTGTGGGGGTAGGGTAACAATAAATGAACTATTTACTTCAATAAGAGATGCAGTTGGTAATGATGTTCAAGCAATTTACAGAGAAGATAGGCCAGGTGATGTAAGAGATTCATTAGCTAATATTTCATTAGCTCAAGATTTGATTGGTTATAATCCAGAATTTGGAATTGAAGAGGGTTTGAAAATTACTACCAAGTGGTTTGAAAAAGAATTTATAGATTAGAAATCATCTCTCGTGTAAATTGAAAATAGGGGGTAAGGTGTCTTAAAATGCTTAACTTCGAATTTTAACTCTAATTTATTAAGTGAGCTTTCTAAGTAAAATATTCAAATCTGAACCCAAATTAGATCCGATAAATCTGTCCGTTTTTGTTGCAGATATACATTCACATTTAATCCCTGGTATTGATGATGGTTCTCCTGATATGGAGACATCAGTAATGCTTGTGAATAAGTTTGTTGATTTAGGTTTTAAAAAGATTGTTACTACCCCACATGTTATGTGTGATTATTATCAGAACAGTTCTGAAAAAATTCTTGGAGGATTAAATGATTTGCGTGAAGAACTTGAAAGACAAAATGTGAAAATTGATATTTCTGCAGCAGCAGAATACAATTTAGATGATGGTTTAGATGCCTTAATTGCAAAGAAGGATATTTTGACATTTGGAGATAATCATGTTTTGTTTGAGTTACCTTTTATGCAAGAACCAAGAAACTTACAGGAAATTATTTTTAACTTTCAAATGGCAGGTTACAAGCCAATTTTAGCACACCCTGAACGTTATACCTACTGGTATGATAGCTTTGATAGATATGATGAATTAAAATCTCGTGGTGTATTATTACAATTAAATTTAATGTCATTAACAGGTCATTATTCTCCTCAAACAAAAAAAGTTTCTGAAAAAATGGTAGATGCTAATTTGATTGATGCAGTTGGTACTGATTGCCATAGAATAGAGCATTTAAAAATGATTGAACATCATTTGAATTTAAAGCATGTTCATAAACTAGCCAATCAAGAAAATTTATTTAATAAGAGCCTTTAGTATTATCCTATTTGAATAGGTCAAGCATTATTTTTCCGTTAGAATTTGTTAGATTGAAGTATAGCATTTAAGAGATAGTTGTTGCAATATCAATTTGTACATAAGGAGTGCTAATAATGCTGTTTTATTTGAAATCAGGACCATAAGCTGCGAATAGAATGTGTTTGCAACCTTCACAATTATTACCATGGTTTGCAAAACTTCCTCTTAAATCATTATGTCTCCCATGATCATTGGTAATGAATATACTTGTTTTTTCTTGATAAATAGGATCATTTTTAACAAAATTTAAAATGATATTTATCAATGAATCTATATTTTTCATTTGTTAAATATAACCTAAAGAGTCATATGAATGAGCTATAAAATCGGGTTCTTAAAAATTGATTAATATTAAATTAGGATGTTCATTTGTGAAAATATTTAGAGCTACATCTAATGTGACACTATCCTTTCTATATCTAGAATATAAACCACTATTTCTACAGTTAGTATTTGATAAATAAAGGTTGTTTTAGCTCTTATTTGAAGTGTTTTCAAGTACCTCAAGTTTATCTTTACTTGCAATAATCTAACTGTTTTTTATAGGATGTGTTTCATTAAAATAGTTAAACATAGTTTGGAATGGAGGTAGTTGAACACCTCCATTTTTTAAATTAAAATATTGACAATACAAATTGCTAAATATCCAGGAGCAGCTCATGTAGAACCATTATTTCTGAAATTGGTATTTACCACTCCTTTTGGAGCAATTTTATTTGCTATGTTTGGTATTCGTACTTTGTTGGCAAGCCCCTAAGTTTTTGTTTAACGTGCAGCATCCATTTCAGTGACAATTACATGTTTATTTTGTGTTTTTATTTTGCAGGAGTTGCAACTGCAGTTGTTTCTGATTTACTGTATGAATAGGGTAAGATAGAAATAGTGATAACTTCATGCTTTAAATTTAGAAAATATATGTTACCAGTTATACATAAAATTCGGTATACATAAAAAATTATGCATACATTTGTTGTATGTCAAATAAACTTTATAAAGGAACTTTAACCAATGTAGTCTTAAAACTTTTACATGAAAATGGTAGAATGTATGGGTATGAAATTACTAAGAAAACCAAAGAGCAAACCAATGGTGGTTTTACAATTACTGAAGGAGCGCTCTATACGATTTTACACAAATTAGAGGCAGAAGAAGTATTGGAGGTAGAGTTTGAAATGGTTGATGGAAGAACACGTAAATATTACAAATTATCAGAAAAAGGAGAGAAAGAAGCTGTTGTAAAGATTGAAGAACTAAAAGCGTTTATTCAGAATTTATCGGGCTTTTTAAATACAAAATTAGCTTAATATGAAAGTAACTTTAAATAAAGAGCAGCTCCATCATATCTCAAAATATATAAAGGCGCGAGGTGTCAGTTATACTGATGTGAACGCTGAAATGACGGATCACATTGCCTCAGAAGTGGAAGCGTTAATACTTACAGAGGAAGACAACTTTTTAGAAGTGGTTAAGAAAGTGTTTCTAAAATACGATCGTTTTCACTTTATGAGAATAGAAGAAGAGCAACAAAATAAATTAGAAAAGCAATCTTGGAAATCATTCAAAAATGGTTTTTTAGGATTCTTCTCTTTCCC
>CAJWVX010000074.1 GCA_913048175.1 uncultured Flavobacteriales bacterium
CGAGTTTCTTTAAGCAGTTTATTTGTTAGCTGAATTTCTTTCTGTAATTTTTTCTTTTTACGTTCTAAGTCCTTTTTAGATTGTGCTGTAGCATATTGTGCTGTAAAAACAAATAGTATTGCACAAACAAAAGGGAGTATTTTATTTTTGAATTTGGACATACTTAGATGATATTTTAAAAGGAAAATTTAAAGATTTACCGCTTGAAAATTTAGAATAATCAACTTCTATTACTTGAGAGGATTTTGACTTTAATTTAAAATGCATTTTGTCAGGAACTAATTGTGTATTTACTTCTTTATAGTCTGTATAGTTTCCGGTTAGAGAACGGTTTGTTTCAGGAGATGAGAGCAAGAGTTCTTTAATTTTAAATGAAATTGGATCTAACCAAAGAACTTGAGCTTCTTTTTTAATCTTTTCTTTTTCTTTTTGAAGCTCCTTATTCACTTTTCTCTTTTTCTCAGTACTTAAATAGTAGAGGTCCTTTTTACGATCAACTCTAGAATGAACTCTGTCATTTTGATTAAAGTTAAGACTGTTTCCAATGAGAAGTGCTTCTAACATTTGATAATCTAAATCAGTTCCGAATATTCTATTAATGTAATTAAAGTCACCAATAAAGTACTGCTTTTTCCACCTGTCAATTAATTTTACAGAGTCTTGAGTAATAATTACTCGTGCAACTTCAAGTCCAATTCCAGTTATAGACATCCAAATAACACTGTCCTTCCTAATCCGCAAATGAGCTTTAAAAGAGGTCTTTTTATTAGTGCTATCAATTATAGAGACTGAAGCTTTGGCTGAAATAGTTTTAAATTGAAATTCATTTGCCTTCAGTTTCTTAACCAAAAATTTAGAAGAGCGAGCCTTTATTTTTAGTTTAACATTCTCTTTCTCTTGAACTTTACATGAAAAAAAAAGAAGACCTATTGTAAAAATAGTGGTGTAATATCTCAAATTTAATTTATTCATAAAGCTTTTTGTCCGCAATTTTTTTATTTAAAAACTCTGAACCTTGTTCATTATTTAATTCTTTAGCTTTATTCCAATATTCTAACGCTTTAACTAAGTTGTTCAGTTTGGCGTGAGTATCCCCGAGATGCTCTAAAATTGTAGCGCTAGATTTTCCTCCGTTAGCTATTGCTTTTTCCAACCATTCTTTTGCTTGTATGAATTTCCCTTGTTTGTATAAAATCCAAGCATAAGTATCTTGGTAGTTTGATTGGTCTGGTTCTAATTCATTACAAAAGCCTGAAAGTTCTTCTGCTCGATCTAACTTCTCTTCTCTTAAAGATAAGTAATAGCTGTAATTATTTAAAACGTATATGTTTTTACGATCAATTTTTAATGCAGATTCATAAGATTCGTCAGATTTTTCATATTGCTTTAAACTATTATGGGCATCACCTAAATTGGCATAAAATTGAGCTAATAAAGGAGGGTTTCCAATAACATAATCTTTTCCTAAAGTTAAATATTCAACGGCTTCTTCATAGTTTTTTCTTTGAAGACTTGTTGCCCCGTAAAAGAAATAGAATAAAGGTTGGTTAGGAAAAAGTTCAATAGCAGCTTTACTATCTCTCAATAAGCCATCTAAATCTTGCAGCTCAGATTCTATAAAAATAAGTTGATTCCAGATAGGGAGTTTTGAATTGTCAAATTCTAAAGCTTTTAAATAATTTTCTTTTGCACTTTCTAACTTTTTATCTTGGTATAAAAAGTCTGCGTAAATGGTGTAAGATTTAGCTTCTTTAGGATGTGTTTTAATTAAAATTTTATTTAGATCTAACGCTTCTTTTTTTACTTCACTGTCAGTTGCAGAATAATAAGATAGTAGGATATTCATTTTGGCATCAATATTTAACTCAGAACTGGCAAAAGCTTTTTTTATTGATTCTGATGCTTTTTTATTATTCCCTTTTGATTTGTAATAATCATACAATGATAAATTGGCATAAGGATTCTGCGGATCCTTTTTCAAAATTTCTTGATAAACAGAAAAGGCTTTTTCACTTAAATTGTTGGCTAAATATAAATCTGCTAATAAAACTTGATACTTTAAGTCGTCAGGGTATTTGTTAATTAACGCCTCAATTTCCTTCGCGGCATTATCAATGTTCCCCATTTTAATATATATTTTTTCTTTTTGAACAGAGATTTCTTCCGTAATTCCTGCCTGTTGTTCTATTAAATTAAATGTAGCGATAGATTCTTTGTACTTCTCAGAATAGAGCTGCATTCCAGCTAAATCAAAGTACAAGTCGATAGTGCCGCCATTTTTTTCAATAATCTTTTTATATTGTTTAATGGCTTCTTCAATGTTGCCATTTCTTTGTAAAGAGTGGGCATACTGAATTCGATACCAATAATTTTCTGGATCTAATTCAATGGCTTTTTCTGCAAATTCTAAAGCCAATTCTTTCTGTTTAGAATTTTCAAATAAATTAGCTAATTCATAATAGGAAGCCGATTCTTTAGGTGCAACAGTGGTACACTGCTTAAATAAATTAACGGCCTCTTGGTAATTCCCTAAAATTCTTTCTTTGTTGGCATTATGAAATAAAAACTTAAATTTTATTTGTTCTTTTTCTGGAAGATCTGCTAAAGAAGATTTCGGAGAAGATGCTGTTATTTTTTGTTTTGCTGAAGCACCAATTTCTTTTGTAGAAGAACAGGCTGAAGTAAAAACAATTATAATGGATAATATGTAAAGTTTAAATTTTGTCAATGCTTAGTTTATTTCATTGTAATCTCCAACGCTTAATTCTTGCGAATTGTCATTTATTTTCACATGATTTCCAATCATAGAATTGTTTAGTGTGGAATTGTTAATTTTTGTATTCGTCTGTATAATAGTATTCGTAATTGTTGAGTTTTCTATGCTTGTATTTTCTCCAATAGATACATGAGGTCCAACTGTTGCATTCTTCAGTATTACGTTTTTACCGATATAACAAGGGGCTATTATTTTTGATCCTTCATTTTGCAACGAAGAGTCAACTATATTTTCATCTTTAATATGTTCTAACACACGCTGATTTGTATATACAGTTGCTTTATAGTTTCCGCAGTCCAACCATTCTTTCACTTCTCCTGGTGCAAATTTTGTGCCTTTTTGCTTCATGTTTTCTAAAGCATCGGTTAATTGATACTCTCCTTTATCTGTGATTTTATTATCAATTAAATATTGCAACTCATCTTTTAGGTAAGCTCCATCTTTAAAATAATAAATTCCAATAATGGCAAGATCAGAAACAAATTCAGTTGGTTTTTCTACAAAATCTGTTATGATGTTATCTTCATTTAATTTGACAACTCCAAAAGCACTTGGGTCATCAATCTGACTTACCCAAATAATTCCTTCTGCATTAGAATCTAATGTGAAATCTGCTCTAAATAGCGTGTCAGCGAACGCAACAACAACATTCCCTTCTAAGCTGTCTTTAGCACAAAGTATTGCATGTGCAGTTCCTAAAGCTTCTTCTTGGTGATAAATACTTCCTTTTGCTCCTAAACTTTCTGCAACAGCAACTAAGTCTTTTTCAACTTGATCTCCAAAATCTCCAATAATAAAAGCGATTTCATCTACTGGTTCTCCACAAACCTTCGTAATGTCTTCAACTAATCGTTGAACAATAGGTTTTCCAGCAATAGGGACTAGTGGTTTAGGAATTGTTAATGTATGAGGTCTTAATCTTGAACCTCTTCCTGCCATTGGTACTATAATTTTCATTTTTCTAATGTAATAATTTGAAAATGCAACAATTAAACAATTGATACATTAAATAATTGTTTAATTACTTTTTTCCAGTACTTCCAAATCCTCCAGCACCTCTATCTGTATTTGATAGCTCTTCCACTAAAGTCCATTCTGCCTGTTCGTGTTTTGCAATTACCATTTGTGCAACACGTTCACCATTTTCTATGGTAAAATTTTCGTTAGAAAGGTTTACTAAAATCACTCCTATTTCACCTCTATAATCAGCATCAATAGTTCCAGGAGTGTTTAAAACTGTTAAACCATACTTATAAGCTAACCCGCTTCTAGGTCTTACTTGAGCTTCATAGCCAACAGGCAGCTCAATAAATAAACCAGTTTTAACCAATGCTCTTTCTAATGGTTTTAAAGTAATAGGTTCTGATATGTTTGCTCTTAAGTCAACACCAGCTGCAGCTTCTGTACCATAATGGGGTAGAGGATGATTTGATTTGTTTACTATTTTAATTTTCATAAAAGTTTTTATAAATAGAACTGACTAAATTACCACTTTTTTCGGTTTTTCTAGGAGGTAAATAACTCCTAAAAATGCAACAATAACAAGACTATGAATTCCATATTTAATTGCCCCAATTGGTAGCGATAAATAGTTGGTTAAAAAGTATAATCCTAATGCTAGCCCTAAATAGAGACTGATTTTCCCAAAATTGTATTCAATAGGGTAGTATTTTTGACCTAAAATAAATGAAAGAATAGTCATAGAACCATAACAAGTAAGTGTGGCCCAAGCTGATGCCATATAACTATATTCTGCAATCCAAATGTAATTTATAGCAATAGTTATTGCTGCACCAAAAATGCCAATATATGCACCGAATTTTGTTTTTCCACTTAATTTATACCAAATAGACTGATTGTAGTAAATCCCTAAAAAGATATTGGCAAATAGTAAAATTGGAACAACAGGCAAGCCTATCCAAAAATCTTCGTTTGGAATAAAATGTTTAATAATATCAATAAATAGCATTACCCCTAAAAATATTAATGCACATACAATTACAAAATAATTCATAATTATTGCATAGGTTTTTTTTGAGTTTTTTTCTTTTTCTTGTGCAAAAAAGAAGGGTTCTGCAGCGTATCTAAACGCTTGAATGAATAGTGTTATTATTATAGATAATTTGTAGCAGGCACCATAGATCCCAATTTCTGACATTGTATATTTTAATGTTTTAGTTTCGAGGAGTATGCGTTTTAGCATTATCCGATCTATGGTTTCGTTTACTATCCCTGCTAATCCAAAAACTAATAAAGGAAGAGCATAAACAAACATTTTTTTTAGTAGGGATATTTCAAAACCATACCTCGCTTTAAGCATATCTGGTAATAGTAAAATGAATTTAACACCACTTGCAATAAGGTTAGATATAAATACGTAGCCAACGCCAATATCTGGGTTGTAAAAAGTTTCGATTAACCAATTCGTTTCTTCGGCCCTAAATTTAGGTAGGCAATAAGCTAAAAAGAAAAGGTTTAGGCCAATGTTAACTATAATGTTTGCCAAATTAACAACTCCAAACTTTATCGGGTTATTATCCGCTCTGAGCTTTGCCATCGGTATAGATGAAATAGCATCCAACCCAACAATTAAGGCAAACCAAGTTACAAATTCAGTATTGTTTGGATATTTTAACCAATTGGCAATTGGTTGGTCAAATAAAAATGCAGCAGTAATAAATAATCCAGTAGTACTAAATAAGGAAATTATAATGGTAGAATATACTTTCTTTTTGTCATTCTGTTCTTGCGATGAAAATCGAAAGAAAGCTGTTTCCATTCCATAGGTGAGAAATACTACTAAAAATGCAACGTAAGAGTACATTTCGGTAATAATTCCATACTGATCTGGAGTGAAGTCAGCGGCCCATTTTGCCAAATATACAGGTACTAAGAACCAATTTAACAATCTACCAACAATGCTTGGTAAACCATAAACGGCTGTTTGTCCTGCTAATTTTTTAAGTGGATTTGACATTTTTTGTTGCCAGTAGATAGTGTTTAGTAGTTTTTATCATAATACTGATTACTTGCATTTAATTACTGTTATTTATTTTCCTGAGAAAACTGCTTTTCTCTTTTCTATAAATGCAGTTGTTCCTTCTTTAAAATCTTCTGTTCCAAAACACTTTCCAAATTCTTCAATTTCAGTTTCAAAACCGTTTATTCCATCAATATAACCAGCATTTATTGCTCTTATTGCACTTGATATTGCCACAGGTGAGTTTTTAACAATCTTTAACGCTATTTTCTTACAAGCATCTAATAACTCTTCTTGAGTAGTTACATGATTTACTAACCCATAATTTAAAGCATCATTAGCAGAAAGCATCTTTGCAGTCATAATCATCTCCATTGCTCTTCCTTTTCCTACAAGCTGAGCTAAACGTTGTGTTCCTCCATATCCAGGAATTACTCCTAAGGTTACTTCTGGTAATCCCATTTTTGCATTGTCAGATGCTAGTCTGAAATGGCAACTCATTGCTAACTCTAACCCACCTCCTAAAGCAAAACCGTTTATTGCTCCAATTACTGGAGTTGTTAAGTTCTCAATTAAATTAAATAGAATTTGGTGCCCTTTTAAAGCTAATTCTTTTCCTTGATCAACATCAAATTGATAAAACTCTTTAATGTCTGCTCCAGCCACAAAAGCTTTTGTTCCTGAGCCAGTTATTATTATCGCTTTGATAGTATTATCGGCTTCTAAAGCTTTAAATGCTTTACCTAATTCTGAAATTGTTTCAGAATTAAGAGCGTTTAATTGATTTGGGCGATTGATAGTTAGAATAGCAATGCTTTCTTCTGTTTCAACTAATATATTATTATAATCCATTGTTTTATTTTTTAAGATAACAAATATAAAAGTTTGCCTACTGGCTATAACTGAGTTAATAAATAGTTCTTAAAAATTGGTGTTGAAAACTTAGATATCTGCTCTAAGCGTAAAAATAAAATTTCTTCCTGCACCACTAACCCCAGAAGCAAAAGGACGATAGTGAACATCCAACATATTCTCTAATGCAGCTTGTATAGAGAAGGATTTACTAATTTGCATTTGTGCTCTAATGTTAAATGTTTGCCATGCTGGAGTACCATAAATTTGGTCTGTTTTATTTAGAGCACTTTTATTTTCATTATCCTCCCCAAAAGGAGAGTAATCTGCATAGAGTTTATCTAGCTGATATTTCATATAAAAAGCAACAGTAAGAGGTGCTGAGTAAAGAATTAAATCTGTTCTTCCGTATAGCGGTGGAATATGGCCTAAAGGAACATCTTCGGTTACATTTCGTCCTTGGGTATAATTGAAATTACTTTTTAAGCTAAGTTCCTTACTTAATTTAGCTTTAAGATTGAAAGAGAGTCCGTAAACAATGGCTTCACTTGCATTAACATTAGTTTGCATTTGTAAGATTTCTCCATCATAGGTTAACGAGTCAGCACCATCTATTGAGTAAAAATCTCTAACTATTGCATCTTGTAAAAGAGTGTAAAACCCAACAGCATTTATTACTAAGTCTTCATTTCCGAAAGATCTTGTAATTCCTATTTCTCCATTATATGCTTTTTCTGGAGTCAATTGATCATTAGGAACTAAAACATATTCGTTTTTGGCAAATACTTTTCCAACATCATCCACATTTGGGCTTCTAAATGCAGAAGAAACTGCCAATTGTATATTCCACTTTTTATTTGGATGATAAACAATTCCGGCATTTCCAGTTAAAGCACCACTATTATTTTTTATTTCAGAAAAAGGGAGGTTGATAAAGGTTGTATCTGCAAAATTTGCAGTTAGCATAGAATAACTATACCTGCCTCCTAAACTGTATGTTGCTTTTTCTGTAAAGTTGTTTTTATAAGTTAGATAAGCAGCAGTGCTAGATAAAGTACTTCCATTATCTGGATATCGTGTTGAAGCAACTGATCTCTCATTGGTTAAAATATTTTCAGAAAAAGCCGATGAAATTACATTGTTGTGAATGGCTTCAAGACCATAGTACCATTGAGATTTATTGTTGTCTTTTAAGAAATCAATATTCACTCCATAAACATAAACATCTTCTTCTCTTGTGGTTCTGTTATCTTCACCAAATCTTCTTGAAATTCTATCTTCATCAATTCTTTGATAGTGTGTTAAAATCTCAACCTTACTAAAAAAGGTGTTTTCTGCTTTTATTTTTGCTGATAGAGAACCCATTAATCTGTTTTGAGGCCCATAATACCATTCTGCCCATTCTAATTCATTATTGTTTGAGATGTTTGTTAATTGATCATAACGAGGGACATTAGATGATGTTGAATATTGCGTATTTAAAGTAAGTAAGAAGTTTTCAGATGCTTTATAACTTATTTTTTCAAGTAAATCAGTTTGGTTGTAGCCTGTTCCAATTTGTTTGGTAAAATCGTCTTTTCTTACCATTGTGTCTTTATTATTTATTCGACCAGCATAATTTTTTGTAATTCCAAATTCAGGGAAACTCGAGTTAGTAACTTGCCCCATTCTTAAGTCTTCAAATTGGCTGAAAGTAACACTTGTTAAAGCGGCTAATTTTTTGCTTCCTAAATTAAAATCGAAATGTGCCGTTTTTCCTTGGTTTGCAGTTGAATACCTAGCGTAAGCATTAGCGCTATTGTTGTTTATTGTATCACCTTCTTTCTTGAATGTTGGATTTTTTGTTTCATAATGTACAACCCCGCCAATTGCATCACTTCCATATATAACAGAGTTTGAGCCATAGATTATGCTTGTTTTTTCGATGATAGAATTATCAAGGGTAATAGCATTTTGCAAATGACCACTTCTATAAATAGCATTATTCATTCTAACACCATCAATAACTAATAAAACACGGTTAGCTTCAAAACCTCTTATAATTGGACTTCCACCACCCATTTGACTTTTTTGGATGTAAACACCTCCGCTTAGCTCTAGCATTTCTGCTGCAGTTTGAGGGTTGTTAAACTGAACCTGTTTGGCATCTATTTTATCTATTTTAGAAGTTACTTCTAACGCTTTATTCTTTTCTTGTTCTGCAACTATTTCAATAGTGGGGATTGTTATAACTTGCTCTTTAAGAGATATCACGTTTCCAACATTTAACTTTGGAATCATAAATGTAGCGTAACTTTGGTGTGTAAAAACTAACGTGTCGCGTTTAGAAAACCTAGTAAGGTCAAGGATTCCTGAGGTGTCTGATACAGCCGTTATAGATTGGTTTTTGTTGTAAACAAAGACTTCAGATATCCCTTTTTTACTTTCTGAGTTTTGGACTTTTATTTTTTGAGAAAAGCCAGGAAAAGCAAGCAATATCAACAATAAAAAGCTTATACTATTTAAATTTTTTAGGTTTTTTTTTGTTGTTATAAAGCACATTAATAAAGGATTTCTTCTAGAATTTCTAATGTTTTTAAGTTGTCGAAATTACTTAAATGTAAACTGTAATAATTTAAAATTGCGCTTAAAAGCATTTTCCGTTGTTTGTTGTTGATCGTTAAGGTCTCCATTGCATCAAAATTTGTACCAAGAGTCTGGTGGAATAGCGTTGAAAGTTGTGGGTCTAGAAACGATTTATGATAGGGTAATAGATTTGTGAATAAGCCTTCTTGAAGATCAAAGTAGTGGTCTATATTTTCTGGAAGATTTCGGTTTTGAGGATAAAAGCCTAAATACTTACTTAAGTTAATTAGAAATATTAAGTGAAAATTTGAGTATCCATTAGCTGAAAGATCCAAAACCTGAAGCGTTTTATGTAAGAACTCAAAAAGAGGAGGGTTAGCTTCTTCCTCTTTTATAGCTTTGTATAGAATTTCTGCAAGGAAAAAAGCTATGGTAGATTTACTTATATCAAAAGGTATTGAGTTGAATGGAATTTCAAGTTCAATTGTATTTATACGTTGTAACCCTTTATTATCTTTATGATTTGCAGTAATTTCTACAATAGAAAGAGGTTGAAGGTATGCCGCTTTATTTTTGGATTTTTTATTCCTTACACCATTTACTATATAGGAGATTAAACCATATTTTTCTGTATAGATTTTGGCGATAACACTTTTTTCTGAATATTTAAAGTGGTGAATAACAATGCCCTTAGTTGAACTAAGCATAATTATTAATGGATGAATAATATTTTT
The DNA here is from genome assembly GCA_913048175.1 of uncultured Flavobacteriales bacterium. Taxonomy (GTDB): domain Bacteria; phylum Bacteroidota; class Bacteroidia; order Flavobacteriales_E; family Vicingaceae. The sequence continues at coordinate 9,908 of CAJWVX010000074.1, forward strand.
GCAACAGCTTTTAACTCCCCTTCAGGACTTCCATTAAAAATCATGTAAACACCTGTTTGAACTTTGTTTCCATTAAAATCTTTTCCATCCCAAACTGCTTGTCCGCCTAAAGATGTTGTTTGATATACTATATTTCCACCAATATCAGTTATTCTAACATCTGTGTCTTTTACTAATCCTCGGATGCCAATTGTTCCTGTAAAATCTGGTTTTACAGGGTTTGGATATACAAAAACGTTATTAAAATCTGTGTCAGCATCAGTAGCAGTTCCTTTATAAGAAAGCAGCCCTTTTTCTGTAGCAATGAATACTTCACCTGTTTTAGGATCTATTACAATATCAAAAATAGTATTAGAAAATAAAGGACTATTTTTAGTGGTAAAGTGCTCAATTTCTTCAGTACCATCTTCACTCATTAAATATACTCCAGAACTCTGGGTTCCAATCCATTTTCTATTTGCTCCATCAACTTTAATCACAGTAACTGCTTCAGTTTCTAATAAAATTTGAGTTTGCCCATCTTGTTGAATATAAATTCTTTCAGCTTGAATATCTTCATTAAATACGTTTGCAGGATTATAAAACACTGCAATACCTACATCTGTTCCAACCCATATTTCTCCGTCTAGATCCTCTACAATAGAAAAAATTCCAGCACCAGGGACACTTTTGTTAAGTATTGCTATGTCATCTGTCTTATCATTAATTGTTTTGTTGTCATCAAAAATAAGAATGTTGAATTTGGTTGAATTTACTATCCATTTATATTCGTTCTTATCAATTATCATGTGGTGAAATTGATCTAGATTAGGGTCTGTAAGTCCAGGAAATGAAAAGTTATACCAATTGTTATCAGACGTTCTTACGGCAAGATTTTTTTCGGTAAAGGAATTTAGAACCCAAAGATTGTTGTTTGAATCAAATTTTATGGGACCTGTAACTGTTATGTTTCCTGTGTTACTTAAACCAGAGTTACTTTCATTATAAATGTTGGATAAGGTTCCATTATTAAATTCAAGTAATCCACTAGACCATGATCCTGCAAAAACGTGGCTAGGGTCATTAGGATCAATACTTACATAAACCAGATCTAACACGGCAATTCCGTTCGGTTTTAATATTCGCTCTGGAGTGTCTTTCCATTCGCCCTTAGAAAGGTGATTAATCCTTTTGTTAGCCCTGAAAGTTCCATATCCACCAGAAACAACCCATAATTCATCATTGGAAAAATCCAATTTAAAAGCATCACTTGAATTGGGTCCATTAGGTTTAATTATAGTATTATTCCAATTGTTATTGCTTTTGATTAAGCCATGATTGTTATCTGCATACCAAATAGTTCCTTCGTTATCAATTGTAGTTTCTTTAGGGGATGACGGGAACCAATTGTTTATTGTATACAAGTTTTTAATTTCATCCAAGCTTGTGTTATATATTTTAATTCCATTAGAAGAGGTAATTATTAAGTTATTATTAGATGTGCTAATGTTTTCTATATTAATAGTGTTTGGAACAAACTTTTGCCAAATTCCATTAGGATTGTATAGAATGGAGTCAGAATTTGAACCCGGTAAAGTTAAACTAACAAAAAGGTGGTTAGAAAATTTCACCACGTCATTGTATGAATTTGATCCTAAATCAGAAAGCAAGGACCAATTGTTATAATCTACTAAATTTGAATTGTTTTTGTTTGCAAAATATACGCCTTGATTTGTTGCTGCGTATATGTTAGAATTATCTATTGTTATCGAGTTTGTGATAATTGAATTTCCCAAAGGGCCAAACAGATAAGAGTCAATTATTTCTAATTGGACAATGTCTAAAACAACTATTCCAAAGCCAGTGGAAAGATAAATTGTTTTGCCTAGTGAGTAAATGTGATTTATGTTTTTATCTCCTAATGTATTACTTGTTTTTATGAAGGGAATGTTTGTTATGTTTTTATTTACATCAATTATATCTAAATTCCCATTTGAGTAGGCAACAATAATAGATCCGTTATAAGGGATGAATTTCACCTTGCTTATGCCAATGTCCGATAATCCAGTGACTAAATTTAATCGCTCGATTATTCCATCATTTTTATTATAAGTGAATAAGGCAGAGTTTGTAGCGCAATAAACTATACCATTCCCTTCGCTAACAGAAATTGCATCTGAATAGGGAAGATGATCTCGCCAAGTTCCAATTGGAATATCTTGAGAAAAACAATATATTCCATTAAAAACAAAAAGGAGAATTAAAATTAATCTATTTAGCATAATAATGTATTTCTTAAACTATATTTGATCAAGTTTATTGTGCAAAAATAAGTTATATTTGTCAAAACTTATTGGCTCCGTAGTTCAATTGGATAGAATGGCAGATTTCGGCTCTGCTGGTTGGGGGTTCGAATCCCTCCGGGGTCACTTATTACTTATTAAATGCTTGATTGTTGTATTATTATCCCTTGTTATAACGAGTATGACCGGATATTAAAGAATGATTTCATAAATTTTTTAGAAGATAATAAAGATTTCCATTTTGTGTTTGTAGATGATGGAAGTGTTGATGATACTTTTTTAATGCTTCAGGATTTAAGTGTTAAAAACGATAGAATATCTTGTTTTAGGTTGGATAATAATCATGGTAAGGCAGAGGCCGTAAGGTTTGGTGTGAATAAATTAATTAACGATAATTTTTCATTTTTTGGATTTATAGATGCCGATTTAGCGATTCCTTTGGATGAGCTGAGTCGGCTTCATATGGAGTTGACCAGTCGAGATAACATCGGTTTTGTATATGCATCAAAAAATACAAAGTTAAATACTCATCTTGAAATGAAAGTTAAGAGATTTTGGGTCGGAAGGATCCTTTCGTTTATGGTGCGTAGAAGTTTGAAAGTTGATATTTATGACACACAGTGTGGCTGTAAAATAATGACGAAAGACATAGCTAAAATTTCGTTTAAAGAAAAATTTATTAGTTCTTGGCTTTTCGATATTGAAATATTTTGGAAAATTATTAAAAACTTTGGGCGGGATTATATAAGAGAAAACACGTTAGAAATTCCTTTAGAGAAACTATACAACAGAGGAGAGTCAAAAGTAAGTTTAGCCGCATTAATTAAGTTGCCTTTAGAATTTATAAAAATTCACAGATATTACTCTAGAAAAACTTAATGCAATATTTTAGTTTAAAGGATAAGGTTGTTTCTATTGTTTTAAAAAACAAGTATCCTATTATGTTGGTTTTAGGGGTTTTAATTTGCCTTTGGCCACTAAGCCTCTTCCTTTATATTCCTAAATGGGATAATGTTAATGGCTATTTACCTTACCGTTATTTTATTAGCGATTATTTGTGGAATGGACATTTACCACTCTGGAATCCTTTTCAACGATTAGGTTACCCTGGTTATGCAGATTTACAAAGTGGTATTTGGAGCCCTATTGTGTGGGTAATTATGCTTTTTGGTAAGTACACAATGAATTCACTAATTGTTGAATTATTGTCTTGCTATGTTTTGGCAGGATTGGCAATGTATCAATTAAGTAATTATTTATTTAAGGATAAAAAAACCAGTCTTATTCTAGGATTTACTTATGCCTTGTCAGGTTTTATGGTAGGCTCTTCTCAGTTAATGGTGTTTTTAATTGCTGTAACTTGGTTTCCTTGGTGTGTTTATGCCTTGTTGCAATTCTTTAAAACTTTTAAATTAAAATACCAGTTACTGTCAGCTGTTTTTATGGCATTATTTATTACTGGAGCAAGCCCGGCTTATACAATTATTTTGGCATATATTGTTGTGGGGATGTTTGTGTATCAGTTTTTTATTCAAAAAAAAGAACAAGGAAATTACATTAAAATATTAGTTGGAGGGAGTACAATATTATTTGTGTTGGTTTTATTACTAGCTCCTTATATAGTTTCTTTTTTGGATTTTTCTCCTTATTTTAATAGGGTAGATAAATTGGTGTATGATGGGTTTTTATTTGCAAACCCTTTTACGCCTATTAGTTATGTTTCATTTCTTTTGCCACAGGCTGTAATTGCCCAATCGGATTGGTTTAATATTACAGACCTTACTTTACGAAATGGATATTTTGGCTTTATACCTCTCTTAGGTTTTATTTCGGCTTTGACATCAAAAATTACGAGGTTTAAAATCATATTAATAATATGTATTTTGTTATCACTTTTATTAGCTGCAGGAGATGAAACTTTTGTGTTTGAATTCCTTTATAATTTACCTGGTTTTGGAATTTTTAGACATCCTTCTATTTTTAGAGCATTTACCATCTTTTGCGCGTTGTTATTGGTAGGAAATGAGTTGAAACCTATCTTTAATCAAGGGATAGAAAAGCGATATAAAATCACATTTTTTTCTACTTTAAGTTTGGTTTTAATTGCCGGGTTTTGGGCGTTTTCAAAAACTTCTTTTTCTGAAGTATCTCAATTAATATCTAATATACTTATTTATCAGGAAATATCTGACAGTACCTTATCGACCCATATATTATTAAATGTTATTATTCTTGTTGGGTTGGTAGTTCTTGTGTTAACTCTAAAAAAAGTATTCAAGCTTTCTTGGTTCGTTAGTTTTTTGTTTTTTTGTTTTTTAGATCTAGGCATTCAGACCAACTTATCAATTCCTACAACAGTAGTTTACAACTTTTCAAATAAGAGTCTTTCTGAGTATTTTAATGAATTACCTAATGATATTAGCCAAAATGATTTAGAGAAACCGATGAGTTATTTTAATGATACTCAAGGATTAAAATCAGTTAATGGAATTTGGCAAAATGTAGCAACATTTAATAAAACCATATCTTCTGTTGGAGTAAATCCTATGCGGTTTAAGAGTTTTGATGAAGCTAAAGAGGATGGAAGATTGGATGAGGCGCTTAGCCATAGTATTATGTACTTTACAGATAGCGTGTTAAAAACTGAGGATGTACAGATAGGTTATAATAAATTTTCAGCACGAATAGAAAATGGAAGTAGTCAAGATGAAAAATTCGTTTTAAATCAAAATTACCATCACCTTTGGTCGGTTACACTCGGTGGTAAAAAGCTGGAAATACAACCATTTAATGGTTTAACAATGGAGGTTTTAATACCTGCAAATAGCTTTGGAAAAATCATCTTTAAATATAAATCAAATAAGATTGTTTATACTTTTATTATTAGTTTGTTATGTTATGTGTTAATTATTGTCTTTTTGATGTTTAAAAAGCTTAAAAAATGTTAATCTTAAAGGATAGGATTGTTTTTTTTTAGCATGCTTGAGTTTGACATTTTTTGTTCTGTTTACCCATGTTTTGCCTCATGTAAATACAATGATTAATTATGTTGCCAATGGAGAGCCTCAAAATGAATCTTTTATAATTGCAGATGAGTTTTTGTCTTGGGCAGTTGATTATCATAAGAAATCCTCAGACTTTAAGAGACGGCCAATTACCACCTTTTTAATTGATTTTATTACAGATTTATTTCTGGTTAAAACATCAATAGCTTTTGTTTGTGTCAACTTTTTTTGTTTTTAATAGGTTTTCTTATTTCTTACTTGAGCCAACTTTATGGTCTAAGTAAAAGAATATCAATAATTAGTTCAGTTAGTTTTTGTTTGAGTTTTTCTATTTTATTTGGATTTTTTATTTCTATTGCAACTTATGATGAGCCTGTTCAATACTTTTTAATATTGATAAGTTTTATCGCATTAAAAAAGAATAAGAAAATCCCTTTTTTTTTTTTCAACTGCAATTATTGCAAGAGATAACACGTTGATTATTCTTCCGGCTATTCTTTTATTTTTGTTAGAGATAGATTTTAAAAAGATTTTTCAAACAAAGTTGAAAACAACTTTCAAGTTTTTTCTGCTATTATTACCAGTTGTAGTTTATGCTATTTATTTACTTTGGTTTTATAATGAGTATCCTGAAGCTTATGATCAAGCAAAAGAGTTTTTAAATAAAAATAGGTTTGGTATTTATGAAAAGAATTTTAGAAACATTGGAAATATAACACGAACTGTTTTGTCCTTCTCTTCTGTTTGTCTATTTCCTATTATAATTTTATTTATTTATAAAAAAAGCAATAATTTTTCAAATTCAGATAAGCGGTTAATTGATGCTTTTTGGCTTACATTATTTATAAATACGGGTATTATCTTATTGTCAGTATATGCTGAAGAATCTAGAGTGTTTGCACTTCCTCTGTTATTTATTTTTCCAATTTTTGGCAAAATTTTAGTTGCTATATTTCAGCCGTCTAAAGCATTTTTTAAGTTTTTAATTCATCCTTTTAGGTTGGGATTAATTTTTCTAACATCAGTTTTGTCATGGTACGCATATAACTATCTATATAGTTTAACAGATATAAATTCTAGCGATAATTTTTATGTTGAATACAACGTTTGTATTGTATTAATAATAACGCTGATTTTTTTAAATAGAGTTTTTGTAAGAAGGCTAGAAGTTTAGTATTTCCCTCTTATAGCCTTAATTCCTGGCAATTCTTTTCCTTCTAAATATTCTAGCATTGCTCCACCTCCTGTACTAACATGACTTACTTTTGATGATAAATTAAACGTGTTTACCGCAGCAACAGAATCGCCACCACCAACTAAAGAAAAAGCTCCATTTTCAGTTGCATCAACAACTGCTAAAGCAACTTGTTTGGTTCCCTCTTGAAAGCTTTCAATTTCAAAAACACCCATAGGGCCATTCCATAAAATTGTTTTAGAATTTTTAATGCACTCAGCATATTCTGTTATTGCTTCTGGACCAATATCTAATCCCATCCATCCATCAGGAATT
>CAJWVX010000075.1 GCA_913048175.1 uncultured Flavobacteriales bacterium
ATAATCTGCCAAATGTAATTGTATCAGATCTAAACATTAATTATACTGATAGTGTAATTTATGCAGCAACATTTGGAAGAGGCATGTGGAAAACGAGTTTGTTAGTAGATACATCCTCATCAGTTGGAGTAAACCCACTAAGTTCTGAGCATGTAAGTTTAGGCCTATACCCTAATCCAAACAATGGAGTATTTACCTTGTCAATTAATGGCTATAACAACGGTAGTTTAACGGTAGAAGTTATTAATGTGATGGGTAAAATAGTGAAGTCTGAAGAAATCTCTATTTCAAATAGGTATTACCAACGCGAATTAGGATATGATTTAGCCAATGGAATGTACTTTCTTAAAATTTCTAATGGTAATAGAATGAGGTCAATCAGGTTTGTTGTAGAATGAGCCTGACAAGACTTTAAGTTATTGTCTTTTCTCTCATTTTTTTTATCCCTTATCTGTTGCTTGAACGATAAAAAATTACGATTTTTGGCAACCTAAAATTAATTGTGGAATGATTTGGCTGCTTGTAACCACACAAAAAAATGATAAAATGTGTCATCAACGACCATAGCTTTTAAGCCGATTTTATTTAAAAACAAATTATTATGTCGTATTTATTTACATCCGAATCAGTATCAGAAGGGCACCCGGATAAAGTTGCCGATCAAATTTCTGATGCTTTAATTGATAATTTTTTAGCATTTGATGCAGAATCAAAAGTTGCTTGTGAAACATTAGTAACTACTGGTCAAGTATTTTTAGCTGGAGAGGTAAAATCTAAAACATATTTAGATGTTCAGAAAATTGCTAGAGATGTAATCAATAAAATTGGTTATACTAAAGGGGAGTATATGTTTGATGGTAACTCTTGTGGAGTATTATCTGCAATTCACGAACAATCTCCAGATATCAACCAAGGTGTTGAAAGAGCTAATAAAGAAGATCAAGGAGCAGGAGATCAAGGAATGATGTTTGGTTATGCAACCAATGAAACTGAAAACTTAATGCCATTGGCATTAGATATTTCTCATTTATTATTAGTAGAGTTAGCTGCCTTAAGACGAGAAGAGAAGGATATTCCTTATTTACGTCCAGATGCAAAATCTCAAGTTACTATTGAATATGACGATAACAATAAGCCTGTAAGAATTGAGGCTATAGTTCTTTCAACACAACATGATGATTTTGATAATGAAGCTAACATGTTAGCTAAGATTAAAGAAGATGTTGTTAATATTTTAATTCCAAGAGTAAAAGCATTGTTGCCAGCCCATATTCAAGAGTTGTTTAATGATCAAATTACTTATCATGTAAACCCAACAGGAATATTTGTTATTGGTGGACCACACGGAGATACTGGTTTGACAGGTAGAAAAATCATTGTTGATACTTATGGTGGTAAAGGTGCTCACGGTGGCGGAGCATTTTCAGGTAAAGATCCAAGTAAGGTAGATAGATCAGCTGCCTATGCAACTCGCCATATCGCTAAAAATTTAGTTGCTGCAGGTTTGTGTGATGAGGTATTGGTTCAGGTTGCTTACGCAATTGGAGTTGCAAAGCCAATGGGTATCTTTATTGAGACTTACGGTACGTGTGATTTAAATTTAACAGATGGGGAAATTGCAAAAGAAGTTGAACAGCTTTTTGATATGCGTCCTTATGCTATTGAAACTAGATTTAACTTAAGAACACCTATTTATTCTGAAACAGCTGCTTATGGTCACATGGGTAGAAAAACAGAAGTTGTAGAGAAAACTTTTATTGACGGTTCTGGTAAAGCAGTAACTATGGAGGTTAAGTTATTCCCATGGGAAGAGTTAGACTTCGTAAGTAAAGTAAAAGAAACATTTGGTTTATAACCTTTACAGTAAAGTTAAGTGCCGTTAATAGAACCTTTACATAAAAAATGTTTTTTTAAAAATATTTTTTAGTATTTTGCATCCTGTTTAGAGAAAGATCCTGTTGTTTTGTGTTTCCTTACCGAAAAATGAAAAATGCGACCTTTAATTAGACGAAAATTGAATAAAACAATAAGTAAAAATAAAATCAGTTAGATTACAAACTATTTAAATTATGAAAAAAGTATTTGCATTATTAACAGTTGCCGGAATGTTATCGTTCGGAACGTTTAATTCGGTTTATGCACAAGCAGAAACTGGAGAAGAGACAACGGAAGTAGTAACTGACTCTGCAGCCGAAGCTAACGCAGCAGCAGCAAAAGTCGAAGCTGACAAAAAAGCAGCAGAAGAGAAAGCATCTGCTGAAGCAGCAGCTCAAGAAGCAGTAGCTCCAGTGCCAGAGGACAAATCTTTTACTCAAGTTATAAAACAAAAATTTATTGAAGGTGGTCCTGGATTTATGGGAATTGTATTGGTTTGTCTTATTTTAGGATTAGCTATTGTAATAGAGCGTATTATTTATTTAAATATGGCAACTACCAATACGGATAAATTATTAACCAACATTGAGTCTGCTTTAAGTACTGGTGGTGTTGAAGCAGCAAAGGAAGTTTGTAGAGATACAAAAGGGCCTGTTGCAAGTATATTCTACCAAGGGTTAGATAGAAGTCATGAAGGAATTGATATGGTTGAAAAATCAGTTGTTTCTTATGGTGGAGTTCAAATGGGATTATTAGAGAAAGGAATTTCTTGGATATCTTTATTTATTGCTTTAGCACCGATGCTTGGGTTTATGGGAACAGTAATTGGAATGATTGGAGCTTTTGATGCAATTGCTGAAGCTGGAGATATTTCTCCTGCAGTTGTTGCAACTGGTATTAAGGTTGCTTTATTAACAACAGTATTTGGTTTGATTGTAGCGATTATCCTACAAATTTTTTATAATTACATCGTTTCTAAAGTGGATAGTATTGTTAATGATATGGAAAATGCTTCTATTTCATTAATTGATATGTTAGTTAAGAACGAATTATCAAATAAATAGAATTATGGGGAATAATAATAAGTTATTCAGCATCATATTGATTGTACTATTAGGAGGTTCAGCTTTGTTAAGCCTTTTGTTTGCTGTCGATATTGTAAGTGAAGGATTGTTAATTACTTGGTGTTATGTTCTTTTAGGGATAGCAGCAATAACAGCACTAGTTTTTCCGCTTATTACAATGGTAACAAATCCTAAAGGAGCAAAGAATGCTTTAATTGGCGTTGTTGGTTTAGTTGTTATTTGTGCAATAGGTTTCGCAATGGCTGGAAATGAAGTTCATATTGATTATGAAGGGAAATTATTAGCAGACGAAGGAACATCTCAATTATCTGAAGCAGCTTTAATAGCATTTTATATCCTGGGAGCAGGAGCAATAGGATCTATTATTTTTGCGGAAGTTTCTAAAATGTTAAAATAATTAAGCTTTATGGGTAAAAGAGAAATATCTGAAATAAATGCCGGTTCGATGGCGGATATTGCTTTCTTGCTACTTATCTTTTTCTTGGTAACTACTACCATGGATACAGATACTGGTTTAATTAGAAGGCTACCACCACCGCCAGAAGAAATTCCTGACGAAAATGACAAAGTAAAACAAAGAAATATTTTTGAGATTTTGGTTAACGCTAACGATCAATTGTTGGTTGAAGGGGAGTATCTAGAGGTAACTGAGCTTAGAGATAAAGCTAAAGCGTTTATTGAGTCAGACCCAACAAACCCTGAAATGCCAGAGTTTAAAGAGACAGAAATTCCAGGGTTAGGAGTCGTTGCTGTCTCTAAACAAATTATTTCATTGCAGAATGATAATGGAACATCTTACGAGATGTACATTAAAGTTCAAAATGAATTGGTAGCAGCATATAACGAGTTAAGAAATGAATTTTCTCAACAAAAGTTTAATAAATCTTACGAAGAATTAGCTCAACAAGCAGGTTCTTCGGATGCAGCTAAAGAAAAGATGAAGGCGGTTAAAAAGTTTTATCCTCAACGTATATCTGAGGCTGAACCTAAAAAAGTGGGAGGAGCTGAATAATGTCAAAATTTAGGAAAAAAGGAAAAAAAGGGCAACCTGCAGTAAACACTGCAGCTTTGCCAGATATCGTGTTTATGTTGTTGTTCTTCTTTATGGTAACTACTGTAATGAGAGAAACTTCATTAAAAGTGATTAACATAACGCCAAAAGCAACTGAGGTATCTAAATTGGAAAGGAAATCTTTAGTAGCTTATATTTATGTTGGTAAACCAATAAAATCCTTGCAAGGCGCATTTGGTACTTCTGCAAGAATTCAATTAAATGATGCTTTTAAAACTAAAGAAGATATCGCTCTATTTGTTGAAATGGAGAGAGACGCAAGAGATGAGGCGGAACGAAATATGATTACATGGTCACTAAAAGTGGATCAAAATACAAAGATGGGTATTGTAACTGAAGTTAAGCAACAGCTTAGAGAGGTAAATGCATTAAAGATTAATTACTCAACTAAGAAAACAGATAAAATATCTAATTAAGATGTTTTTAATAAAATTATTAAAGTCCAAGCATTTATGTTTGGACTTTTTTCATGGAATAGGTTTTGGTGTCATATTGGATATTTTTTATGTGAAAAATCCTGAAACTGTTTAATAATTAAGTGATGAATCTATTTTGATTAGCATAGCTAAATTATATAAGTAGAGATTGCTTCTTCCTTTTGTACTTCATTCATTACAATGATGTATTTTTACAATTGTGCCAATCGATACATTATATCAAGATACAATAGTAAAAGCAGATATTGTTTATGGGATCAGCAATGAAATATCTATTCCGAGAAGACAAACTGATGTTTCTTCTATTCAGGAGCCAATTGAAAAACTGTTTGACCCTTCACCTATAATTGAGGAGGTAGCTAATTGGCAAATATTTATTTTAGTAGTTGCTGTTTTATTGATGGGCTTTGTAAGAGCATTCAGTAATAATAGATTTAACCAAGGAATAAAAGCTCTATTTAATTATAGTGTTGCACAAGAAATTACAAGAGAAGAAAAGGTGTTCTTTCATCGTTCAAATGTTTTATTCACTATAGTTCATTTGTTAACGCTATCGTTATTTGTTTTTCAATTAAGAGAAGCTTTTCGTTTGGAAAATATCGATGTGAATAAATTTTCTTTTTTCCTTCTAATTCTGACGTTTTTGGGAACAATGTATTTTATAAAGTATATCTTTTCAAGAATATTATTGTTTGTTTTTAATGATGCGAGTATTGCTTCAGAATACATATTTAATGTTTCATTATACAATAATTTATTAGGATCAACTTTAGCTCCAGTCCTCTGTATCACTTACTTTACTTCTGTTTCATTTCAAACAGTATTACTTTATTTGGCAATTCCTTTAATGCTTATTATTTTCATTTTTAGGCTTTTCAGGATGGTAAATGTTGGTGAAATAAAAGGGGTTTCGTATTTATATATATTTGTGTACATTTGCACCCTTGAAATTTTACCATTGGTCGTTTTGTTTAGGATTTTCATCTTCAAATAAAACGAGTTAGACTAAAAAAAGAAAAGGATAATGTTGAAAGTAAAGAGCGTTTTAGTATCACAACCAAAGCCAGCTACAGAAAAGTCACCGTACTTTGATCTGTCAGCAGATTGCAAAGTAAAGATAGATTTTAGACCATTTATTCATATAGAAGGAGTTCCTAAGAATGAGTTTCGTTTACAAAAAATAAATATTTTAGATTTTAGTGCAGTAATATTTACTAGCAGAAATGCAGTAGATCATTATTTTAGAGCAGCTGAAGAGGCTCGTATTACTGTGCCAGATGACATGAAATATTTTTGTATTTCAGAATCTACTGCATTTTATCTTCAGAAGTATATTGTATATAGAAAAAGAAAAATTTTCCATGGTCAACAAAGGTTTGATGAATTAATTCCTTTGTTAAAAAAACACAAAGACAACAAGTATTTACTACCCTGTTCTGATATCCTAAGGCAAAATATTCCAACTTTATTAGAGGAAAATGGGGTTGATTTTAAAGCAGCAACTTTATATAGAACTGTTTGTAGCGATCTTTCAGACCTGATTAATGTAGATTACGATGTTTTAGTATTCTTTAGCCCTTCAGGGATTAAATCATTGTACCAAAACTTTCCAGATTTTAAACAAAATAACACAAGAATTGCTGTCTTTGGACCAACAACAGCAAAAGCTGCTGAAGATGCTGGTTTAAATATTGATATAGCAGCACCTCAACCAGAGTCGCCATCAATGACAAGAGCATTAGAACTTTATATTAAAAAAGCCAATAAGAACGGGAAGAAATAATAGAAATCATATTAAGAAAAGCGGTGGAATTTCAACCGCTTTTTTTATACCTCAATTAATTTTTTAAAGCTCATTTGTTATTAATGGTATCGCTTGATAATCGCGTTATATATTGTTACATTTGCAGCCAAAATTGAACCTAAAAAGATAGGTGGAATAAGCCTCGCTATTTTCATTTATCATTAAAAATAGATACACGATATGAAATTATCAAAATTCAAATTCGAATTACCACAAGAGTTACTAGCTGAAAGACCTGCTTCAGAAAGAGAAGAGTCAAGATTGATGGTTCTTCATAGAGATACAGGAGAAATTGAGCACAGAAAATTTAAAGACGTTCTTGAGTATTTTGATGATGGGGATTTAATGGTGATGAACGATACTAAAGTTTTTCCTGCAAGAATGTATGGGAATAAAGAAAAAACTGGAGCTCGAATTGAAGTTTTCTTGTTAAGAGAATTGAATAGAGAGAGTTTATTGTGGGATGTTTTAGTTGATCCTGCGAGAAAAATCAGAATTGGTAATAAATTATATTTTGGTGATGACGATTTAGTTGCAGAGGTAATTGATAATACCACATCAAGAGGAAGAACATTAAGATTTTTATTTGATGGACCCTATGAAGAATTTAAAGCGATTATTGAAAAGTTAGGAGAAACTCCAATACCAAAGTACATTACTAGGGAAGTTGAACCAGAAGATGCGGATCGATATCAAACAGTTTATGCTAAAAATGAAGGTGCAGTTGCTGCTCCAACAGCTGGATTACACTTTAGCAAGAATTTATTAAAACGTTTAGAAATTAAGGGGATTGATTTCTCTTATTTGACATTGCACGTAGGTTTAGGAACTTTTAGATCTGTAGAGGTTGAAGATTTAACAAAGCACAAAATGGATTCTGAAGAAATTCATATTCCAGCAACTTGTGTTGAACAAGTTAATGCTGCTAAGAAAGATAAAAAGAGAATTTGTGCTGTTGGTACAACCTCTATGAGAGTTATGGAATCTTCTGTATCTACACAAGGAGAGCTAAAAACTTTTGATGGTTGGACAAATAAATTTATTTTCCCTCCGTACGATTTTAGTTTAGCGAATTGTATGATTACAAATTTCCATTTACCAGAATCAACATTGTTAATGATGACTGCTGCTTTTGGTGGTTATGACTTAGTTATGAAAGCTTACAAGGAAGCAATCAAAGAGAATTACCGTTTTTATTCTTACGGAGACGCAATGCTAATTATCTAATAGAAGGAAAAGGACTATTAATATTAAAAGAATATAAATGAAACTAGAAGATTTAAAACTTTACCAAGAATGTTTAGACTTTGAACAAGAAGTTTGGAACATTGTGAACGGATGGGAAGGGTTTAATAAGGATACAGTTGGTAAGCCATTTATTCAGGCTGCTGATGCAATATCTGGAAACATTGCGCAAGGTTACGGAAGATATAATTTCAAGGATAAAAAGCACTATTGCTACATTTCAAGAGGTTACTTATTAAAAACCAAAGGGTGGTTATTAAAGTCTAAAGAAAGAGAATTAATAGGCGAAGAAAAATCAGATGAATTGATTGAGTTTGTTGAGAAAATTCATAGAATGTTAAACGCTTATATTCGTTCTATTGGGAGATTAAAGGACGAAACGTATACAAAGCCTTCTTATGAAAAGAATAGAGAAGAAACTATAACTGAAACTAAACAAGAATCAAATGGTAATGTTGTAGAAGCTGATTCTGCTGTTGAGCCTGATGGAAATTCTTTTACTGCTAATGCAGATGAGTTTTTTAGTGAAGAAGAATTAACAAATGCATAAATATGCAATAATAGTTGCTGGTGGTAAAGGGGAGAGAATGGGAGCTTCAACTCCTAAACAATTTCTTGAATTAAACGGTAAGCCTATTTTAATGCATACGTTGGAGAAGTTCAGAGAAACGGATTCCTCAATAGAAATTATAGTAGCTCTTCCTGAAAATCAAATCGATTTTTGGGAGGAGCTTTTTCATAAATATCAATTATCTAAAGTACGCCACCAAATTGTTAAGGGTGGATCTACCCGATTTCATTCTGTACAGAATGCCTTAAAACTTGTTAAAAAAGATAGTTTGGTTGCTATTCATGATGGAGTTAGACCTTTGGTTAGTTCTGAAACTATTGAAAGGTGTTTTGGTGGAGCAGAAGATAAAGGAAATGCAATTCCTGTTGTAGAGGTAGTTGATTCGTTAAGGCATTATTCTAAACAAGATAAAACGAACGAGGCTGTTTCAAGAAGCTGTTATAGAATTGTTCAGACACCACAATGTTTTACCTCTGAGCTTATTTTAAAAGCCTATGAGCAAGAGTTTGATGAATTGTTTACAGACGATGCCACTGTAGTAGAAAGTCTTGGAGAAAGAATCAATTTAGTTGAAGGAAACAGATCAAATATTAAAATAACCACTTCAGAGGATATTATTATTGCTGAAGCTTTTATGAAGCAGCATTCAATTTAACCACTCCTTTTAAACTTTTGTTTCAGTGAGTTTTAATTTTCTCAGAAATTCTGACTATTTTTTTGAGAAAAGTGTTAAATGATTCTTTTTATTGAAGAATTGGCAACTAATGTTGTGCCATCAAGACCTGATATTAAGTTTAACCCGGGTTGTTTTCCTTTTTCAATAGAACCAAGTTTATCAAAGCCTAAATATTGAGCTCCATTAAAAGTTGCCCATTTTAATAAGGTCTCTAATGTTATTGAAGAATCTTTTTTAGAAATTGTTTTGATTTCATCCAATATAGATAAACCCGAGTTTGACGCTAAACTATCAGTCCCTATTGTACATTTTTCATTTTTGAATAAGGAATAGTTCGGTTGTCTTTTTTCAATGTATTCATTTGCATTGGGACAAAAGCACCAGTAAATATTATCAGCATATTTTTGAGCCCAGGCAATATCTTCTTTTTCAGTAAAGGTATTGTGTACTAAAAGGGTTTTGTTAAGATTAGTGTATTTTCCTAAAAAGGAAGGTAACGCATTTTTGCCAGTTGGTATAAACTGATTGTCTGTTTTGTTTGCAATATCTAAAAAATCGAACATTGCACCTTTCCCTTCCCTAAAAAAAGAATTCTCACTAGCAGTTTCTTGATTGTGAATGGATATTAAACTATTATTTTTTATGGCGTGCGTATTAATTAATTTAACCAAGTTATCGGAAACAGAATAAGTTGCATGTGGTGTAATTGAAGCTCTTTTTTTATTAAAATAACTATTGTAAACGGATTCAGAATGTTTAAAAGCAGCATTAGCTATTTTTGGGTCTGAGCCAAATACTTCAATAAACGTATGGTATGATATTTTAGACTTTTCTTTATGATCAAAAGTTGAATCTCCATTTGAAATATCACCAACAGCAACTATACCATTGTTTATCATTTCTTGTTCAGCAAGTGTCATTGCATTAAACCTTTCTTCATCAGAAAAATTATTTCTTAAAGAAATAATATCTTTAACAAATCCAGGTAATTCTGTTCCTTCCGCTATTTTTCCTTTTAAGTAAGATAGTTCTAAATGACAGTGAGTGTTTATAAATCCAGGGCAAATAATACCTTCAAAAATCTCAACTTTTTCAAAGTTTATTTCATCAATTTCAGGATTAAGAAAGTCATGAATTGTCCCCTCTTTATCAAAAATAATAACTCCATTTTTAATTGGAGAAGAATTACCTGGGAAGACATAATTTGCTGATATTTTTCTCATTGATTCAAAAGTAATTCATTGTGAGGAAGGAAGCAATCTCTTAATGAAAAACTAATTGTAACTTTGCATTTATAATGGTAGCAAAAAAGAACATAAGAGTATTATCTAAGCAAGAGTTATCAGATACTTTTGTAGAAAAAGGAGAGAAAGCATTTAGGGCTAAACAAGTTTATGAATGGCTTTGGAAAAAAGGGGCTACATCATTTGATGAAATGAGTAACCTTTCTTTGCCTTTGCGTGAAATGCTAAATGAGAATTTTGCTATTAATGCTGTAGGGGTAGCTGAAAAACAAGTTAGTTCTGATAGAACTATTAAAAATGCGTTTCGATTACACGATGGTAAAATTACTGAAGGGGTTTTAATACCAACACCAAGACGTATGACTGCCTGTATTTCTAGTCAAGTAGGATGTAGTTTAAGTTGTGCTTTTTGTGCAACCGGAAAATTAGAGAGATTAAGAAATATTGATGCTGAAGAAATATTTGATCAAGTTGTTATTATAAAAAACCAAGCAGAAGAACATTATCAGAAACCGTTAAGCAACATTGTTTATATGGGGATGGGAGAACCTTTATTGAATTACAAAAATGTGCTTCGATCTATAGATATGATTACTTCTGATGAAGGATTAGGAATGTCACCAAAGCGTATTACGGTTTCTACAGCTGGTATTGCTAAGATGATTAAACAACTTGGGGATGATGAAGTGAAATTCAATTTAGCATTATCCTTACATGCTGCAACAGATGCTAAGAGAAGTGAGATAATGCCAATTAATGATTCTAATACTTTGGAAGCATTATCTGAAGCGTTGATTTATTTTCACCAAAAAACTGGCTCTAGAGTAACTTTTGAATATATTATTTTTAAAGATTTTAATGATTCTATTGAGGATGCTAAAGATTTAGCAAATTTTGCTAAAATTGTACCATGTAAAATTAACATCATTGAATACAACACAATTGATGATGTTGAGTTCCTTAAAGCTGACCCTGAAAAAACAGATAAGTTTGCCGCGTTCTTAGAAGATACGTTTAACTTAATTGTTAATGTTAGAAGAAGTAGAGGTAAAGATATTGATGCTGCTTGTGGTCAGCTAGCCAATAAAAATGAAGCGGCTAAATAATTCTCTCATTTTTCATTCTGAACAACATTTTCTTGTTGCTTTAACAATTTAGAAAATGAATTGATTAATTTTTTTAATTAATAATATTCATTCAGACCATAGCTAAAAAAAATTCGGCTGAAATTTGTGGCAAATCGTTATTTTTTTAAATAAGTAATAGCATCATCTCTCTTATAGACAGCCATACATCCGATGATATTTCCATCTTTTCGCAAAAAGTGAAGGTAATAATCTGGAGATTCTTCAATTTTAAAGATATCCATTCCAATATTAATCATAGAGTACTCTTTACCTTCAAAAGTTTGTATTAAGATTTTATTTTCAACTTTTAATTGGATATCTCCATAGTCACCAATCAATTTATTTACTTGCTCAGAGGTCATTGTTCTATTTTGTTTCACTTCTTCTTTTACCAATGCTTCTACATTGGTATATTCACTGCTAAGAGGCTTTTCTCTATCTAAGGTAAAGGCTGTATATCCGAAAAAATGATGTTTTACGCTGATGCTCTTTGCTACCCCATTAGAATCATAATCAAAGTAGCAAGCTAAATGTGTTCCTTTAACATAAAATTCATCCTTGCTGGAAGCAATTAATTCTCCATTTGCCCATGATATATCAAAGAACAGTTTATTAGAGTCTGCTGTTATTTCTATTGTTCTTTCGCTATTAGCATAAGTTCCTATAATTTTTAACACATCTTCTTTATCAATTTTAACTGAATGGTTGATTGATTCACCTAATAATTCAGCAGCAATGAAAAAGCTTAAATTTCTTGGGCCAATAGCAGAAGATGTATTGTTAGACAAAATTGCGATGTAAATTTCTTCTTTTGGGAAATAAAATCCGTTTGTTCTAAAACCGTTAATGCGTCCACTATGATGATATAATTTATGGCCTAAGAATAAACTTGATTTCCAACCAAAACCATAATTTGATAGTTCTCCAGAATTTAATTTGTAATGCTTAAATGCTTTTACTAAATTTTCGATAGAAATTAGTTTACCATCATGAATTGCTTTATTCCATACTGCAAGATCATGAACGGTTGAGCTTAACGCACCAGCCGAAAAGGGATCGCACATGGTTATATAATCTGCTCTCCTATATCCTAATGAATCCTTTATATATCCTAAAATCTTGTTTTTTCTAACTTCTTCTGGGTGATCATAAAAAGAATTGTACATGCCCAGTTTTTCAAATATTTCAGTTTCCACAAATCCCTCATATGTCATTCCAGAAACACTTTCTATTATAGCTCCTAAAACATTGTATCCTGAGCTACTGTATGAATAACGCTCGCCCGGTTCAAACTCTAGTGGTTTGTCTTTAAAAATGTCTAAAATTTCACTTGTAGTAACTTTCGTTTGTGAGATTTGATTATGGTTTGGAAAGTCTACGTAATCTGGTATGCCTGACGTATTTGTTAGTAAGTGCTCAATTGTAATAATTTTTCCAGAATTTGGATAGTCAGGCAAGTATTTACGAAAGTCATCAGATATGTTAAGTTTTCCTTTTTCTTCTAATAGTAGTATTGATACTGCTGTAAATTGTTTAGTTATAGAAGCTATTCGAAATATCATTTTTGAAGTCATTGGTACTTTAAATTCAAGATTGGCCATCCCAAAACCTTTTGAATAAATTTCTTTGCCTTCCTTGGTAATTACTATAGCTGCTCCAGGTTCATTTGGCAGGTAGTTCGTGTTCATAATACTATCAATTGAAAGTATTAAAGGATCGTTACTGTTTTTTGTGATCTTACTATCAGTTTTAGATTGGGAATAACAATAGTTTACGGATAACAATATGAATGTACTAAGTAGGATGTTTTTCATAAATTTTTATTTTTTAATTCAATTTGAGGTACGATTAGAATATGCGTTGTTAAAAACACGTTAATTGCAATTTTTATTAAATGTAAATTTGGGCTACTTAAAAATCTCCACATACTTTTTTAACGCCTATAGCATTATGTGTAAATATGTTGACTGTGGTCAATTGGAAACTAAAATGAAGCAGCTAAATAACTTCTTTTTTAACACAATAGTTAATTAACTCAGTAGCGTTATATGTTCCTGTTTTTGCCAATAATCTTCTACGGTAAGTATCAATAGTGTTTTTAGATAAATGGAGTTTGTCAGCAATAAGTTTACTCGATAAACCTTCTTGCAAACAAGCGAGAACTTTTAATTCACTTTCTGTAAAATTATTACGCTCCACACCATTTACTTTTACACCAATAATACAAACATCATCTATCTGTTCCATTGTTCCTTTCCAATTCTCAAAAGCAGTATCTAACACCCTTTTTTGTTCTTCCATTGGGGCTTCATTGTTAGATAAAAGCAATTGTCTAAAAGAAGAGTATTTTAATTTTTTTCCTTTTTCACCGCCAAATTGATTGGCAAAACCATCAGAAAATAGATAGATAGAATCTCCTGGTTCTAATTTTATTACTTGAGTTTCAAAGTTATTATCATTAATATGTGCCCCAACTGGACGTTTAGTTGCTTTGTATTCTATCAATTTATGGGTTTCCGTAAAGCTAGATTTTAAAGACAATTCTTCACCTTTTATTCGCTTTGTAATTCTGTATAAGGAGTTATTTGCTCCAGAATAATAAAGTGTTTTACTACTCATATCTAAGGCACACAAAGCGATGTCCATACCATCTTTAATTTTATCATCACTTTTTTCGAAAGCCTCCACTACTAATTCAGATACTTTATCTAAAATTAAACCAGGCTCGGTAAGTCCAAATTCTTTAACAGAACGATTTAATGCATTGGCACAAACCACAGAAACCATTGCTCCTGGAACACCATGGCCAGTACAATCTGCTGCAGCAAATAGTATGAGATGTGAATTTTGAGGGATAGTTGATGTACTTTTATTCTCATCACTCGACTCATTTAACTCTTTACCCGTTATAGACTCCATCCAATAAAAATCTCCAGCAACAATGTCTTTTGGTTTGTACAGAATAAAACTCTCTGTAAGCCATTCTTTAACTAGGCGTGGAGATGGTAAAATGGCCTGTTGTAAGCGTTTGGCATAATTTAAACTATCTAAAATTTCCGAATTTTTTTCTTCTGCAATTAATCGTTGTTCATGAGCGACATCTCTTTGATCTTCAGCTTCTTGTTTTTGTACTATGACTTCAGTAGTTTTTATTTCTACTGTTTCCTCTAGCTGTTCTTGTCTTTTTATTAATGCTTTTGTACGTTGTTTGTAGAGCAAATAAAGGGCTATTAAAATAAGTGTAATTAATAAACCTTGAGCCCACCAAGTTTGCCACCAAGCGGGTAAAATTTTAAATTCTAAAATTGTTGGCACAGACTTTACACCCTTATTTCCAACACGGCAATAGATTTCTATTTTGTAATTTCCGGGAGCTAAACTTTCATATTTTATTTCTTCTTGGGTACTCCAATTAATGGCATCAAAATTACCATAGAGCACTTTGTCTCCTTTATATAAAATAGCGGTGTATTGTAATGCTCTGGTATTGTTAAACTCTATGGCATTGTAACCTATATAAATAGGTCCAAAAGGATTGTTGATTCCAACTCCTTTCTCGTTCAGGTTGGTTACTGTTTTTAATTCTCCATCTACACTATACCCTAAATTAGTAAAATAAGGGTTAGGAGCAATTAATGTAGTAAGCTGTATACTTGTGTCTATTACTGCAAAACCACTATTAGTAAACGCCATTAATTGTTGGTTTCTAATAACAAACTTTGTACAGTTTAAATCTTTTAAACCTTCCGATTTACCAAAGTGTTCTACGTTAACGGTCCCATCCGTAACGAAATTTGTTACATTTAACCTATCCACTCCATTATCAGTAGCCATCCATAAAAAGTTGTGGTCATCTACATATAAATCGTTAATAATGGTGCTACTTAATCCTTCTTTTTTACTAATTAAAACTGATTTTATAGTATCACTTTCTATTGTTAAAAAGTTAAGCCCCATATTTGAGCTTACCCATATGTTCCCACTTTTATCAGCTGCAGTTTTAATGTTGTAATTTCGAACACCAGAATTTTGATAGGCATTTTCTTTTTTAAGTTTTAATTTGGAGCTTGAGTAATATACATTTTGATTTTTGTAAGTAAATGACCAAAAACTGCTATCATAGGCATGGACTATTGCAAAACTATATTCTGTACTATCTAATTCGAAAATAGGTTCTACTTTCTTTTTGGTTTTATTATAGTACGCCCATATAACACGGTCATTCTCTTGCTTACTTAAAAAAGGAAGAGATTGTTTTAAATTAAGTATTTGATTTCCATCAGCATTTAGACCGAATTTTTCAGAAATTATTTCAAATTTATTTTCATTTAAGATGTAGGTTTTACCTTCCCATATCTTTCCTGCATATATAGTGCCGTCAACAGCAGTATAGGCGAGATGCTTACCCAAAGGAGGTGATATGTTTAGTTTTGAAAGAGAATTATTTTTAACGTTCCAAAAATTACCGTTATTTTCTAGCCAAAGGGTATTGTTTACCTCGTCCAAAAAGATTTGAAAATCTTCAGGACTTGAAAGTACAGTATCTAATAACCTATTATCTAAGTTGTACTTACATAAATATTTTTGAGCGCTAATAATCCTGTCGCCATATCCATCATACGTATCCGTATCTAAGCTAAACCAATAGTTATTATGAGCATCTAACACACCATATTGGAGATGAAAACTTTGATCAATAGTAAGTGGAATGGTTTGAAAATTTAGTTGAGAATATGAATGTTTTGTCAAGTTAAAATTGCCAGCAACCCAGATATTTCCTTTTTTATCCACAATAACTTTATTTGCGTTTTTTGTTTTGAAATTAATTTTAAATGAACTTTCATCGGGTTTTATTATTTTTAAATTATCGCTCTCTCCTTCATTTTCTTTACCTTTTTCATAAAGAACGATATCATTTAATGGAGATAGGAACATCTCATCATAATAGGATGAGTTACTATATGAAGAGAATGATTTAGAGGATAGATCATAAACAATTAATTTGTTTAGAAGGTAAGTGTCTTCTAAGATGTAAATTTTATTTTGACGTTTTAATACTTTGGCTAATGATGTTTTAATTGGAATGTCGAGAGTGTCTATAGTTTTTGTTTTGGCATTGAAGTAATAGAGCGTAAAATCTTTATTGGCGCTATTCACATACCTATTGTCAATATATTCTTCATAGACGTTTCTAAATAGGATGTTGTTTTCAGAATCTATGAATTCTATTTTAGACTCGAATATTGAGCTATCGTATTCAAAAGGTAGAAAGTTCAGCTTCATTATGTTTGAATCTTTTAACTGATAGATTTCAGTTTTATATGATCCCGTCCAAACGGTTCCATTTTGATCCTTAAATTTATGGTATTGAAAATGAGGTTTAGCACTTGATTGATTTGGTACCTTTTGGTAAGTATCTTCAAATACTTTAAAAACATCAGTATAAGGTGTATACCAGACATTTCCATCTAAATCAAAAGAGGCCGTATTCGGAGGCACGAAA
>CAJWVX010000076.1 GCA_913048175.1 uncultured Flavobacteriales bacterium
CGTATTAAAAGGTAATCTTGCAGACCATGCACTAGTATCGCCAGCACCACAAATAGATCTTACGTAATACTCATAAGAATTTGCTACAGATAAGGCAGTTAAATTAAGAGTTGCAGCAGAAGTAACTATTGCTGAATTTCCTGTTACAAAACCTGAAGCTCCATAAACAACTTCCCAAGTTGAAGCAGAACCAGTTTCTGACCATGCTAAATCGGCAGTGGCAGTAGTAATATTATTTGCGAGTAAAGCATTTGGAATAGGGCATAATGCCGGAGCTGAAAATACTAATTCAATCCATTCTAAGCTTCCTAGATCACCTTGACCATCGTCATAAGCATTAACGATCCAGTTGCCATTTGCACTAGATGCATCGTTGTAGTTGTTAAAATCTCCTTGAGGTATAAAAGAACCAACAAAGTTACCAGTTCCTGCAGTTACAAGAGTTGCAGCTCCCATACTAAGGTTAGTTAAGTTGTTACAATCATCACCGTATTGAGTTCCATTTCCTCCGTTTCCAGCAACTAATGTCTCAGTAACACCATTAGGGGATGTTAAAGTAACTGTAACATCAGATCCCCAAGTATGGGTAACGTGTAAATTCACTTCACTCAAAAGAATATCTGTTCCTAATGCTGTACCAGCACCAGTTACAACAATTGTGTCATTTATCCCGGTTGGGTTATTATCTGGAATGGCTAATCCATCAGGACATGCTCCACCGTTAAAAGATTGTGCATTAGCTTGCCACCCAAAAGCAGTAAGAACCAACGCATAAAATAATATTGTAATTTTTTTCATGATTTTCAGTTTTATTAATAATACGCAAATATGAACAAAATATCACTTTATTTTATATAAAAAAACATTGTTGGATTGCTAAATTGCAAAATACAAGAATTCAGGTATTAAGTGAAATATTCAAGTAGTAGGTTTCCTAGTTTTGTAAAAAAACTCTTTTTACTCTTGGAGAATAAGAGGTTAAAATTTCATAAGGAATAGTTCCTATTTTTTTTGCCATCTCTGAAATTGGGTTTAAATCACTAAAAACAAATGCATTATCACCCTCTTTGCAGTCAATATTGGTAACATCTAACATAACCATATCCATACAGATATTGCCAACTATTGGTGCTTTATGTCCATTAATAATCATATTCCAATTACCATTACTTAAGGTTCTATTCAACCCATCTGCATAACCAACAGGAATTGTTGCAATTTTAAGATCACTTTTAGCAAGTCCGCTTCTGTTGTAGCCAATAGATTCGTTTTTTTTAACGATTTTAATCTGAGCTATTTTTGATTTTAAAGTGCTTGCGCATTTCAGTTTTTTTTGAACTTGAGTATCTGAACAAACACCATACAAACCAATACCTAAACGAACCATATTAAATTGGTAATCATTAAAGTTGATTATACCGTTAGAATTTAAAATATGTAAGTCTATAGAATAATCGAATTGTGAGGATATTGATTTGGAAATGTATTTGAAACGTTTAATTTGGTTCAGTGTAAATTCATTATGATCCGAGTTATCACTAGCCGCTAAATGAGAGAATATACTTTCAATTTTTAGAAAAGGATTCTTGTTTAATATAGAAAGCAATTCAGGAATTTCATTTTCGTAAAACCCTAAACGGTTCATTCCTGTATCTATTTTAAGACTTATAACAAGAGGGTTAGAATCAGAGATGGAATCAATTAATTTTTTTAAAGAGAAGAGAGAAAAAATGGTTGGTGTCAACTGGTTTTCGATAACTAAGTCAAAACTATCTACTTCAGGTTTCATTACCATTATTGGTAATTTTATTCCAGCATTACGTAATTCTATGCCTTCATAAGTGTTTGCTACACCTAAGTAATTTACGTTGTTTTCTTCTAAAAGTTTGGCGACTTCATAGGTTCCTAAGCCATAAGAGAATGCTTTAACCATTGCCATAACTTTGGTTGTAGGCAAAAGCAAGCCTTTAAAATAATTTAGGTTTGAAACTAAATTATTCATGTGGATTTCAAGGGTAGTATCGTAAACTAGTTGTTTAATAATTTAATTTTTTGTTGCATCATTAAAACACGATCTGCAAAGCGGTTCGTATTCATCTACTTCTCCCAATAAAAGAAGTTCTTCTTTTTCAATAATTCGATGAGAATGATTTGCTAAATCGCCACATCGCATACAAATTGCATGAACCTTGGTAACATATTCTGCATTTGCCATAATTCCTGGCATTGGACCAAATGGGTTGCCTTTGTAATCCATGTCTAACCCCGCTACAATTACTCTTATTCCACTATCAGCTAGCTGCTTACAGACAGAGACCAAGCCGTCATCAAAAAATTGAGCTTCGTCAATACCAACAACATCAACACCATTAGCTAAAATGGGAATGTTAGCGGACGAAGGAACGGGAGTAGAGTGAATTTCATTAGCATCGTGAGAAACCACTAACTCATCATCATATCTAGTATCAACTCCGGGTTTAAAAATTTCTACATTCTGTTTAGCAAATTTTGCCCGTTTCATTCTACGAATAAGTTCTTCTGTTTTACCAGAAAACATAGAGCCACAAACGACTTCTATCCAGCCCTTTTTTTTATTCGGATTTATACTGTTTTCGAGAAACATTATTATACTTTAGTTGTTCTAAGCATTAAAACTATTTTTGGTAGTTTTATATGAGTAAGAATAGAATTTTAAATTAGAAATTTCGAAGTTATGGAAATTGGACGCATACGCAAAGAGTTAACAGCATTATTAGATAATATTGTAGAGCATTCTAATAAATATTCAGAAGATAGAACAATTCCATCCCTAGAGGTTGGAGTTGTTCTAACAAAAATTAACCGACTGCAAGATGGAATGTCGGTACTAAGGCATCTGTTGGAAAAACAAGAGAAAGAAGCGAAACAACAAAGACAGAAAGAAAGAATTGTTAGAGCTGAAAGTTTAGTTGAAACGATTGCAACTAATAATTTAGAAAATAAAGTAACGGAAGAGATTCCTGCTGTTCAAATACCTATTGAAGTAGTTCAAGAAATTATTCAAATTAAAGAAGTATCTCCAATTAAAGAGGAAGCAGAAAAAATTGAACTTAAACAAGGTGAACTGAAGTTAGTCGATTCTTTAACATTGAATGATAGATATTTATATGCTAATGAGTTGTTTAATAAAAATATGAATGCATTTAATGAATTGGTTAAGGATATAGACGGTTGTAGCTCTTTTGATGAGGCTCAAAAGCTTTATATATCATTGGATTGGGAGATAGAAAACGAGCATGTATTATCATTTACAAGCTTGGTTGAACGAAGATTTTCGTAATGAATAAAATTCTTTTATTCATTGGTGTCCTTATTCCAACAGCATTCTTTTCACAGAATTTAGAATATGCGAAAACTGTTATAGATACGTTAACCTCAAGTCATTTTTCTGGAAGAGGAGCACTTGATAACGGAGAACGAAAAGCCGCAGAATTCATTGCTAAGGAGTTTGAAAAACATGGGTTAAATTCTTATGTTGATAATTATTTTCAAGAATTTTTATCTCCTATAAATGTTTTTCCAGGAAAGATTCAACTTGAAATTGATGGAAAGTCATTAAAAGCTGGAAAAAACTTTTTAGTTAATCCCTCTTCAAAAAGGGTTAAAGGTTCTTTTGAGGTTGTTTGGTACGATGCTAAAACTGTCCTATCAGAAAACCGACTTAAAAAATTAGCTTTTCGTAATTACTTTACTAATAAATTTATTGTAGTTGATGATGAAGGTGTAGATAAGAATGACCCCGTTTTTCGGTTGTTAAGAGTAAATTATTTTAATGCTGCAGGGATTATTTTTCTAAAGGATAAACTCACTCATAGCCTTTCAAAAAAACGAAATGATTTTGTTTCGTTGCAAATTCTAAGAGATGAAATAGATAAATCAATCAAAAAGATTAAGATAAATATAAATCAAAAATTTCTTGGAGATTATAAATCTCAGAATGTAATTGGTTTTGTAGAAGGATCAGAACATCCTGATTCTATCATTATTCTGTCGGCTCATTATGATCATTTAGGAAAGTTAGGAGATGATGTTTTTTTTCCAGGGGCTAATGACAACGCTAGTGGTGTTGCTCTGCTATTAGATTTTGCTTATCATTACACTCATAAATACCCACCAACAAAAACGGTAGTTTTTATTGCTTTTGGAGCAGAAGAAATTGGGTTAGTTGGATCGCAATATTTTGTTCAGAATCCACCATTTGATCTAAATAGTATAAATTTTGTTTTTAATATGGATTTGATGGGAACGGGAAGTGAAGGCGCTATGATTGTAAATGGAAAAATTTTTGAAAAACAGTATAACAGACTTACAAAGATAAATGACAAACACAATTACTTGCCAATTATTAAAAAAAGAGGTAAAGCGGCCAATAGTGATCACTATTGGTTTTCAGAAAATGGAGTCCCTGCTTTTTTTATTTATTTAATGGGGGGTATAAAAGCATATCATGATATTTATGATGTTTCAGATACTTTACCCCTTACAAAATTTGAAGACACTTTTCGGCTAATTCGCGATTTTGTTGATGAATTGTAATTAGTTTTGTTATTTAAAAAAGAGATATGAAGGCAAAAACTCCAAAGGAATCATTAGCAGTTACAACAAAAGTTGTTTTACCCAATGACACCAATATGTTAGATAACCTTTACGGAGGGAATCTGTTACATTGGATGGATAATATTGCCGCAATATCTGCACATAGACATTGTAAAAGAGTCGTTGTTACGGCTTCTGTAAATCATGTTGAATTTAGAAAGTCAATAGAATTAGGATCAATAGTAATGATGGAGGCTAAAGTTTCTAGAGCATTTAATTCTTCAATGGAAATTTTTATTGATGTGTATGTAGAAAACCCTATCACCGGAAAACAAGTGAAAAGTAACGAAGCGATATACACTTTTGTTGCTGTAGATCAGAATGGTAGTGCAATTACCGTCCCTCCTTTAAATCCAGAAACAGAAATTGAAAAAGAACGTTATGAAGCTGCTTTAAGAAGAAAACAATTAAGTTTAATTTTAGCTGGTAAAATGAAACCAGAAGAAGCTACAGAACTTAAGGCTTTGTTCTCTTAACTGTAATACAATGTTTTGTTTTACCTTTTGAGCAAATATTTGTTTTAATACTGTTTGATTTTTTTTGTTGCATGTTATTAATAAGGTGTCAGATTTTTATCAATACCCTTAATCTAAATACTAATTTCCCATATAAATCGAGTTTTAACCAACAAATTTATTATGAGATTTGCTCCATTTTTTTTTCAATGGATTGATTTTTAATAATGAATCTTTTTAAGTTTTATTGACCCATCTACGAATCCAGTAATCTCCTTTCCAAACTTTTTCTGTGTTCAACGATAAATAAAATGGAGATGAGTAAATGGTCTTTTCATAAGCACACTCAGTATCCATAACTTGATAAAGAGCTTGATTTTTTTTGAATAAATGAGGTCAACCATTTTGACCTTGTATTTAAGGAGGACTTTTTATCTCTTTTGTTTAATTAACATGACCTGAAAAAGGTTTGAATTCTGACTTAAAACAATATAAATTTATGGGAGTCTGTTTGACTTTTACGTGTGAGCCTAAATATGCTGCAAATCCATCTTAACTAGATTATTAACTCTAAATTTTGCTAAATGATCTTCGGGTAACCAATTGGTAAGTCGCTCAGGAATCATTATACAGATAGTTTTCTGCCTCTTTTAAGTTAAGCGTCTGATTTTGTTTATTCTATGGAAAGGTCTTGTATTAGGATGTCAATAGTGAAAAGATTATGGGGTATTAACGTGTGTATTTTTAACTTATTTGTTATATTTTTGCATAAATAACTAAATAATTTAAAAACACATTCGAAATGAAAAAAACAATCTCTTTACTTTTTAGCTTATTGTTTATAAGCACGTTGTCTTTTGGACAATATTACTATTTAAAACAAGCGGCACCTGGTCAAAATCCAGGAGGTTTAAATACGGATGGAGAATTTCCTGGAGCAGATGCCACATGGGCAAGTATTGTAGGTCCATCTGTTACAACCCCTACATGGTCAGCCAACCAGACAATCCCTTTCGGGTTTAATTTTAACGGTTCTTCTGTAACTCAATATAAGGTATCTTCTACAGGTGTTTTAACGTTTACAACCTTAGCTGCTTCTGTTCCTTCAGGTTCTAACACTGCTTTACCTTCTGCTAACATTCCTGATAAATCTATTTGTATTTGGGGTATTGAAGCTTCAGGAGTAAATGATGAAGTTATGATTAAAACTTTTGGAACAGCACCAAACAGACAGCAGTGGGTGTTTTTTACATCTCACTCTTTAAACGGAGGATGGTCTTACTGGTCTATCGTAATGGAAGAAACTTCTGATAAGATTTATATAGTTGATCAAAGACATAATGGAACTTCTGGAGGTGTAACTGCTGGCATTCAAATTGATGGAACAACTGCTGAATCTGTTATAGGTTCTCCCGCATTGTTGCCAGAAGCAGGAACAGATGGTTCTGCTGCTGACAACGTTTATTATGAGTTTATTCAAGGGGTTCAAGCAGCAGATGATGTTGAGTTAACTGCTATTAACAACTTACCATACGCTGCAGCAGGTAATTTAAATATTGAAGGAGTACTAACTAATTTAGGGGCAAGCACTATTACAGATTTAACTATTTCTTATAACGCTGGTTCTGGAGTTCAGAATGACGTTCTTTCAGGTTTAAATATTCCAAGTGCAGGAACTTATAATTTTTCTCATGCAACACCGCTTTTAGTTGCTGCAGGAACTAATTATACGGTTAGCATAGATGTTACTTTGGCTAATGATGCAAATATTGCAGATAACTCTGGGAGTATTACAATAGGTGGTTTAACTCAAGTACCAGCAAAAACTGTTGTTGGTGAAGAGAATACTGGTACTTGGTGTGGATGGTGTCCTAGAGGTGATGTAGGTCTTTCAGGAATGAATACTAACGCTGCATTTATTGGAATAGCTGTTCACAATGGAGATCCAATGACAGTTGCTGCTTATGATAATGGAGCAACTGCTAATTTCCCTGATTTCACAGGATTTCCGAACGGAGCTGTTGATAGAATAATTGGAGGAGATCCTTCTACATTCGGGGCAATGCACGCTCAGAGAATAAATGATATTGTTCCTTGTGCTGTTAATAATATGGTCGCTGTTTATAATCAAGCTACATCTATGATTGAAGTTTCTGCAGATGCTGAATTTTATGGAACAGTTACTGGAGAGTATAGAATGTCTTGTGTAATTGTTGAAGATGGTATTGCAACTACTGGTGCAGGTTGGTCTCAAGTTAACTATTATGATGGTGGCGGAAGCGGTACTTTAACTGATCCAACGACTGGTTTTAACTGGTCTACTGCTGGTGATCCAGTTGTATCTACTGCTTTTGGTGGATACAAACATGTTGCTGTTTCTTTATCTAACAATGATTTCTTTGGAGATGCTTCAAGTATTCCTATGAATCCAACTCCTGGTACTCACAGTCATTCTTTTGCTGGTGTTTCTGGATCTGTTGTTACTGATCAAACATTTGCTAACGCACATGCAGTAGTTATGATTATTAACGTTGCTACAGGAGAAATCTTAAACGCAGGAGAAACTTCTATCTCTGTAGTTACTTCTGCTAATGAAGTAGTAAAAACAGAAGACTTAGTAACTATTTATCCAAACCCAACTAAAGATGTTTCTTTAATAACGTTTAGTTTAGATGGTAATACTAATGTTAAAATGGAAGTTGTAAATGTATTAGGAGAAGTTGTATTCTCTAAAAATGCAGGTATTATGAGTGAAGGAGCTCAAAAATTATATTTTGACGGTTCTAATTTAACAAGTGGAATTTACTTTGTTAATTTAAGAATGGGCGATAAATTCATTACGAAGAAAGTCTCTTTAAGAAAATAAGTTGTTTTAGTTAAACAAGAAGAAAGGGCGCTCATTTAATTATGAGCGTCTTTTTTTATAAATAATTTTTAGGATTTAGTAAGTCGAATTGCTTTTTGAATTAGTTTTGCGTCATATTTATGAGGAGAAATTTTATATATACGGTAATTAATGTGCACGGAGAATATTCCGAGGTGTAGACTAAGATAAATTTTAAAATCTAAGCGTTCACCTTAACAGATGAACGCTTTTTTTATGCTTAATAAAATGATGATGATGAATAATACAGCTAACTTTAAGAAGGTCGATAATACGATGAGGCCTGTCTTGAATATTTTATGCGAGAAAATCTCAAATCGAACTGAATAAATTAAAAAGTATAACAACTAAATAATTACTCCCTTCGATTGTAAAATCGAGGGGATTTTTTTTGGAATAAACATTCAAAAAGTTAAAAGAATGAAAAAGCGAGTAACACAAAAATTAGCAATGAAAAACCTCCTTCCTGAGGCAAAAAAGTATGCTTCAATTTTGGTGGGAGCATTTGTATTATCCTTAGGATATTCAATGTTTATAGTGCCACATAAACTGGTTCCAGGAGGTGTTTTTGGGTTGAGTATTGTTGCCTTTGAGTTGATTGATTTATCAATAGGAACATTGGCTTTATTAATCAATATTCCTTTATTGATCTGGGGAACCAAATAGCTTGGAAAAAAGACAGTTATAAAAACAGCTGTATTTATGGTGGCATCTTCCTTTTTTATTGATGTAATTGCTGCTCAAACAGTAAAGGCAATAATAATAGATGATATTTTGGTTTCTGGAGTGTTTGGTGGTCTGTTGGTTGGAACTTCCATCCTTATTGTGAAAATGGGAGGAGCAACTACAGGAGGGAGTGATATTGTGGCTCGAATATTAGTAAAGAAAACGAGTTTTAAATTTAGCCACCTATTATTAATGATGGATGCAGTAGTTGTAATTTTAGGGGTAATTACGTTTAAGGATTATACAATGGCAGCTTATTGTTTAATAACAATTGTTACAACAAGTAAAACTATCGGGCATTATGCGAAACAAGCTGAACAAGAAAAGACAATTTTAATTTTCTCTAAAAACAATGTAGAAATACAGCTTGCTATTACACAGAATGAAAGCGTAAAAGGAGACGTTTTAAAGCTAATACACAACGATAAAGAAGAAAAGATGGTATTGGTTACCAAAAGCGGGAAGCGATTAAGAGAGACAGAAAAACTCGTTTATAAAACAGACCCTCAAGCTCACTTTTTAGCATTAGAATCGGCTTAAACAAAAAATCCCACAACAGATGTTGTGGGATTTTTAATATTTTAATTGAAACTGATTACTCTTCAGTTTCAGTTTTTGATTTTCTATATAGATAAGAGTTAAAGATGTTTCTTTTTGCAAAACGCATTTGCTTATCAGAATTTACCATTTTTTGATATACAGTTCTAGGAACTCCAAAATACTCATAAGCTGAACCATCACCAAAAGTTATTTCTAACAACAAACCTTTGTGTTGAAAATCAGAAATACCAGATTCTGTACTTACTTTAGTGTACTCTTCTAAATATTTTGCTTTTGTTTCAGGAGCAATACTAATTAAGAAATGGTAACCATCAATAATTTCACGACTTTTTTCTTCAGCTTCAATAGCTTTATCATCTCCCTCTTGGAACTTATCAGGATGCCATTCTTTAACTAAGTTTCTGTAAGTTTTCTTTAATGCAGGCAACTCTATTGCTTGTTCAACGTTGAACAATTTTTTGTATTGATTAATACGTTTCATAGGGGGTTATTTTTTCTTATTGAGGGGCGAAATTACAAATTAAAAGTTCTTTGCAGCATTATATAATTTCTAATGTGTTATTGTGGGCTCTAAACTCATTTTTCGTAAGGATTTTAAATTAAAGAAATTGTGATTTAAAATTTTTGATGAAGACTAACTTGTAATTGGTTTTTGCTCCAGTTGTTAGTTGATTGTCTCATGATTCCTAACTGAATTTTAGCTTTAGGACTGATCATATAGCCAATTGCAGAATAGAATCGGTTTATGTCAAAAACTTCAACTCTAACACCACTTCCAATATCTCGTTGACCATTAATAAATATCTCGTTGTATAATGCTAAGTAGATAGTTTTGGCTTCTAATGTCTTTTTAGTAATTGGGATGTTTACAAACAGGTTGTAACGGTATCTTGTTCTAAAATCCTGACCATCATTAAAGCGCTGTTCATATCTGAACCTATGCGTTAAATTAAAGCGATTACTAAGCTTTGTTGGAATTAATGCTTCTTGATATATTCTACTTTCACTTGTGGTAGTATTACTTTCTCCGAAAGCTCCTTTAGTAATATTGCCATAGCCTAAGGTAAATTTTATGTTTGCCTTTTTTGGTTTGTAGGTTAGGCCTCCACGAATAAGTAATTGCTCTAAATCTCCTCCCATATCCCAATTACGATATTGAATATCTCCTTGTACTCCAAAAGAACTTTCTTTAATAGTGGTATTGAAAAAATACATGTACCAAGCTCCAACTTGATCTTCATTAAACTGAGCCTTTCCGAAATTTGGAAGTAGAATAATTACTGTAATAAGAGATATAATATTTTTCATAATATGAGTTAAAAGAAGCAACTAAATTATGGTTCAGAATTATTTTTGTCAAGTTTTATTTCAATAAAATTTACCAAGTTATAAAAGGGTGTTTAATTAAAGAAGCATTGTAATATCTATTTTCGTGAGAAACTTCCTGCCCAATCCACTTAGGAAGAACAAACTCTTGCTCTTCACTTTCTAGCTCAATTTCAGCAACAGTTAATCCTTTATTGTCGCCTTCAAAAACATCAACTTCCCATAAATTCCCATTCTCTAAAACATTATAGCGTGTTTTCTCAATTAATGGCTTTTCGCATAAATCCATTAAGTTTATAGCATCTACTAAAGGAATTTCATATTCGTATTCTGCTCTGGTGGTTTTAATTGTTTTGCCTTTAATTGTTATAATGCCTTTTTCCCCTGCAATTCTTACACGGACTGATCGTTCAGGCTTAGAGCTTAAATAACCTTGTTTAATGAGTGTTTCTTTATTTATTTTCAATTTCCAATCAGCTTTTGCAACTAAAAATTTACGTTCTATTTCTATTGGCATTCTTTTAAAATTATGGAGTTGCTATTATACTCGTAACGATTAAGATATCCTGACCGTAGGACTTGTATAAGATAGCAATTAATTTTATACGTTGTTTGACACTGTTTTTCATTTATTTTTCTCCATCAATATGTTATTATAAGTCCACCAATAATACCAGGAATAAACCAACCATAAAAGCTAGGGAAAAATTGATTCCCTACCACGAATGCTGTTGTCGCTGAAATGTATCCACCTAACATTTTGCCTAAATGCAATTTCAGCCATCTCTTTCTCAATCGTTCAGGACTTTTAAATAATATTAAATCTTTAACTGGAAAAGTTATCCCAACTATTGCAAAGATACCCAAAATTATATTTAAACTATTTGTGAGTATAATAGGCAATGAGATCATTAAAAGAGCAGTTACAATCATAATGATTGATATTAATTTATCAATTTTCAAATCAGTGTTTTTTCTTTTGAACTTTAAAGCTCTGTTTCCTGTTAAAACAAAGTATAAACTAAAAATTCCAACGGCAAATAAAAAAGGGCTTTCGTGTTTTGGCAAAACAGCAACTATCATAGCAATTATTCCAGAAAAAATCATTGAATAGAAAAAAATAAGTCCAGATTTCTTATGGAATACACGTCCTTTTTTTGCGATAATTGAAATGAAACCTGTTAATAAGTCAATCCCACCAAATACTGCATGAATATAAATTAAAATCGTATTTTCCATTTTTTTTAGCTTAATGATTCAAAATTCAGTTAATAAATTTGTGTATTGTACTGAGATAGGTTCACTTTCTTTATTGTATTCTGATTAAGTTACAAAATATTTTAGTTGAGATTTATCTATTTTATAATGATATTTTATGTAAGATAAAATGTTGTTAAACTAAGTTAACGTTTTTTATAGAGAAAGTCAAGTTGTGTTTGAGGAGGTTATTTTAAATTATTCATCTCGAAAATTGCTATTGGGCCTTTATTTTGAAGAACTAGCATTAACGTTTTTTTAGGCATCTTTAACATCTCGAGACTCTTAACATTTCCTTTAGTTAAAAACTGATGATTTTTAGCCTCTATAAAGCCACCTTCTTTATTGTTTAGTAAAACAAAACCTTTTGAGCCATCATACTTTACTGTTTCTGGTTCAGTTTCATATATATTTCCTGCTCCAATTATATCTAGATGGCCATCTAAATTTATATCGATTGTTTTTATACATAATACAGGACCATATTGAACAACCTCTGGCAATTTAACTTTTCTAAAGGATCCATTTCCTTCGTTAATAAGAAGTACAGAGCTAAAGTTTTTTACACTGTAATGCAATGCAGCATTAAGCTTTTCTGAAGTATAAATAGAATCTAAATTGGCCTCAGAGAAGCTCTGAAAATCTGGAAACTTATCTTTAATAAAAGGCATTTGTTGCGAAGAGCACTCTCTTCCTCTCAAAGGCAAGATTTCTCCTTTTTGTTCGTGCGCTAAAACAATATCTATAATCCCATTTTCATCAAAATCATCTGCAAACAAGTGAAGGGGCTTGTTTTTGTTTACGTTAAATTTATTATTAGTACCTAAATTACCAAGAAAATAATCTGGTAAACCATCGTTATTAAAATCAGCACTAGTAATAGAATACCACCAACCTTCTGGAGCATCAACAGAAAGAGGTTTCGAAATAAATTTCGCTTCATTGTTGATAAAAACTGTTGGAGTCATCCATTCTCCCGTTATGATTAAATCCAAATCTGAATCATTGTCATAATCAGAAAAAATAGCGTTCGTAACCATTCCAATTTTTTCAAGTTCAGGAGCATTTTGAGATGTTATATCCTTAAATTTTCCATTGTCGTTTTCAAGAAGATAAGATTTTGGAGATACGGGATATTTTCCAGAGACTATTCTTCCGCCAACAAAGAGATCCATATCTCCATCATTATCATAATCTGCAGCAGCAAGAGAATGACCACTTGAGTTTATTTTAGGGAAAATATTTTTTGATTTAGTAAATGATCCAGTTCCATCATTAATGTAAAACCTGTCGGTTAACATTGAGCTGTTTTCATCGTATTCATTACTCCCGCTTACAACGTATAAATCTAAGTCATTATCATTGTCGTAATCAAAAAATAGGCATCCAGTGCCTTCATAATTTTTATCAGTTTCCCAAATTTTCGAATTACTTCTTGTAAAAGATTCATCTTTTTTTTGGAGAAATAGAGCCGCGGCATAACCTTTAGCTCCAGTAATAAATAGATCTTCTAATCCATCGCCATTTACATCTCCAACACAAGATTGAGGGCCTTGAGTAGACATTTTTTGAGGTAACAAAATTTCTTTTTCAAAGTCATTGTAATCACTTTCGGCATGATTGTAATTTAACAAGTCTTGATTTTTTGTTTTACTAATGAGGTTCTTTTTTGCAATAGTTGTTGATGTAGATATTTCAGCACCTTTAATGTTTAGAGTAATCGTTTTATTGATTTCCACTCCTTTTAAAAGTTGAATTTTTCCATTATCCCAAGTTATTTTTAAAGAATCAATTTCTTTGGAAGATCCTATTCCGAAATTAATTTTAGGAGACATAGATGAGATAAAGCCTCTATTTAAAAAGTGTTGATAGTATTGATAATTATCGGAGGTATATACTTCTAAAACACTACCTAAGCCTAAACGATTTTTTTCACTTCCTTCTAACTTAATATTTATATAGTTGTTTGATGAATTATTTCTATAAACAAAAGCTTCATGGGCCATGTTATTTACTACTAAATCTAAATCACCATCATTATCCAAATCACCATAGGCAGCACCGTTTGAAAAACTTTTATGATCAAGCCCCCATTCAATTGTTTTATTGGAGAACCGTGTATTTTTTAGGTTAGAATACATGTGGTTATTTAATTTTTCAGAAGGTATAGTTTTGAGAACTTCATCAAGTGTCATTTCAATTCCTTGAGCTTGTTTTTTGTTTAAATTTCTTTGAATGTCTTTATCTGTAACATCTTTTAAAACTCCGTTAGTTATATATAAATCACGATAACCATCATTGTTAAAATCTGCTAAAAGAGATGCCCAACTCCAATCGGTTTTAGATACTCCTGCATATTGTGCAATCTCACTAAAACCATTATTGTTCCTATTTAATTGTAAAGCATTACTCATGTATTGATGATGGTAACCAACGCTAACCATATTGTTAAAGTTATCCGGATTCATTGAGGCCATATTCCTTTTTGATCGAACATGATCGGGAGAAACCATATCTAATACGATAAGATCTAATTCCCCATCATTATTAATATCAGCCACATCAGAACCCATACTATAAAAAGAAATATGATCCATTAGAGATAGAATACTATCATTAAAACCTCCGTTTTTATTATTGATAAATAAGTGGTCTGGCTCTAAGTAGTCATTACAAACATAGATGTCTAACCAGTCATCATTATTAAAATCGGCAATAGAAGCACTTAAGCCCCAAGTTTTATTAATTCTATCGACAAAAACATTTTTAAAGACTCCATTTTCATTTTTGTAAAGTTTATCAGAAGTTAAAGTAGATTTCGCGCGTTGGATGTCTCCATTTATGATTGTATTATTTTTAAAATCAGCTCTATGATTAACTAGATACATATCTAGGTCTCCATCTTTATCAAAATCTAAAAAGTATGCTTGTGTAGAAAATCCAGGATCATCCAAATTATATTCTTTTGCTTTTTCTGAAAAAGTGTTGTCTTTATTATTAATGAATAATTTATTTTTTCTGAGGTTATCATTATTTGGAACACCAGATTTACAGATATAAATATCTAACCAACCATCATTATTAATATCAATCATGCTTGCACCAGTAGTCCAACCCTCAGAGTCTTTTAGTCCTGAAGGAGTTGAAATGTTTTTAAACTCTAAATTACCTGTGTTAAGGTGTAGTTGGTTTCTGCTCTGATTAGAACTAAAAAAAATATCATCTAGTCCATCGTTATTAATATCTCCAATGCAAACTCCTGCACCATTATAGATATATGGATAGCTTAAAAAATTAAACTCCATTGTTTCGTGAATGCTATTAATGAATTTAATTCCAGAATGAGTTGATGGAATTAGAGTGAATGCAGTATTTTTTCCATCTTCGTATTTCACTTTTTCTTCATCACAAGAAGTTAAAATAAACGTTATTATAATTAAAACAAGAAAGTTAATTCGTTTGTTCATCGTTTTACCAAAAATGGGGGGTTCAACAAGTTTTTTTTATTGTAACACAAGGGGTTGTTAGTTTCCATATTTATTACCTCTGCTCCCGTTGCATTTACTATTGCATGTCCGGCTGCAGTATCCCATTCCATAGTTGGTCCAAATCTAGGATAGCTATCAGCATTTCCTTCTGCAATCACGCAAAACTTTAATGAGCTTCCTTTACTAAGTAAAGTTACATCATTATGTTTTTCTTTTAGTATGTTAATGAAGTCTTTAGTTTCTTGATTCATGTGAGAGCGGCTTCCTAGAATAACATAGTCTTTTCTGTTCTGTTTAAGTGGTAATTGGATGGCCTTTTTTAATAATTGAGATAGAGATGTTACTGGTTCAGAAAAAGTGTCAATTTTATATGCGAGATCATCAGCAAAGAAAATTTCTTTTGTAATTGGGATATAAATAACTCCCATTGTTGGTTTTCCATTTTCGATTAAAGCAATGTTAACGGTAAATTCACCATTTCTGTTAACAAACTCTTTTGTTCCATCAAGAGGGTCAACCATCCAAAATTGCTTCCAGTTTTTTCGTTCTTCAAATTCTGGAAGGATTCCTTCCTCAGAGAGTATTGGAATTTTTGTTCGTTCTAAAGCTTTCGCAATAACAGCATGAGCTCTTTTGTCTGCTTCGGTTAAAGGAGATTTATCTTCTTTGGACTCTACTGAGAAGCTTGAAGAATAAACTTGAAGAATTTCTTTGCCAGCTTCGAGAGCTGCATTCACTATTTGAAGAAGCCAATCCGCTCTATTTTCCATTATTGTCATAACTTTATCTATCGGAAAGTTCTGTTAATAGTTCTGTTGCTAATCGACTTGCTCCAAACCTAAAAAGCTTAGGATCTAACCAATCTTTACCTACAATATTTTCTACTAGTTTTAAATAGTTTATTGCTGTAGAAATATCGCTTATACCGCCTGCGGCTTTCATACCAACCTTAATGCCTTGTGCTGTATTAAAATCTTTAATCGCACAAAGCATAATATAAACAGAATTGTATGTTGCACCTTCACTTATTTTACCTGTAGATGTTTTAATAAAATCTGCACC
>CAJWVX010000077.1 GCA_913048175.1 uncultured Flavobacteriales bacterium
TTTGGCAAGAGTGCTTTTGTGTTTGTTCTCCCATTTTAAAATTTCTTTATTGAAAGAGGTTATCTTTTGATTCGTGTATATTGGTAGAGATGATATATCAATAGTAGTATTTGCAAAGGGTTTTGTATTAAGCACAAATACTTTTACAATGAAGGAGTAAAAAATGGAGTGAAGTCCTTGAGGTGTTACACTGTTGTTGTTAGTTATGAGGATAAATTCATCATTATCCAATTCCATAATATAAGAATAATCTGCACTCATAAAAATTTGGTTTTTTATGTTTTCTATAGCATTTTTCTTTTTTGCAGGTGTTCCTGTAATATTCTTGTTTTGAAAGTAAGTTTTAATATGGAAAACTTTTCTAGAACCTGTTAGGTTATCGTTTTGTGCAATAGCGGTATTAAATGATAAAATGAATGCAAATAATAGAAATAGAAAGTCCGTTTTTCTCATGATTTATTTTTTTTCAGTATGTTTATTCTGAACAAATTGTTGAAAATATAACATTAGAGTATCTTCGTGTTAAAATTTGCTCAAAGCTAAGACGAAGATAATTTTTTTTGGTTGCTTTTATAAAAAAATAATTTTTTTTGATTTTATTTAGGGGTTTCCATCACTTAATTTGCTGTTAATCAGAAATTTGTTTATGGAGTTTGCTCCTCGATATAATTATCTTTCTTTATAATTGCAATTGATATTTTGGTATTCTGTTTGGTGTCTTTTTTTTTCAATTTCTTTAGCAATACGAATCTCAACACGAGGCAAAGCTCTTGTGTCTATCATTTGTATCTGATATGTTCCATCAATCCTTTTTAAAAGAGTGTTTAATTCTATTGTTTCTTTTTCGATTAATGTTGATTGCGTAAAACCTGTCAAGTGAGAGGATATTAATAAGAGTAAAAACAAAACAGATAACATGTTGAATCTTATTTTTATCATAGTTTCATTTTTTATTAGTGTGACTTAAAGTTTCGTAAAAAAGCATATTGCTATTATTAGACGAGTCTAACCTATTATGGTTGTCTAAAAATAAAATTAACATTCTATTAATGACTAATTTTGGGGTTATACGGGGTTAATTAATAGATTAAATGGGAATTAAATATCTGACATCTGCTGTTAGATGTTGAATAAGACTATACTGTTTAGAGCTTAATTTTTCTAATAAAAAAAGGAGCAAAAATTTTACTTTTTCTCCTTTTTTATTTTGCTTTAGTCTATTTAACTAAGGTTATTTTTCCATGATGGCGATGCGCGTTGTTTTCTGAATCATAAGTAATTACTTTCCATAAATAAATACCCTCAGGTAAAATTTGACCACTATTATTTATTTTACCATTCCAAGGGTCACTTTTTTCTGAAGTTTTAAAGAGTATTTTCCCAGATTTATCTAAAATAACCATCTCAAATTTCGAGTTCCAGCCCAGTAAAGCTTTAGGAATAAATGTTTCATTACCACCATTATTATTAGGAGTAAATGCATTAGGGGCAAATAAATCGAATCCGTTTTTTATTAATACGTTTTTCCTATGAGTTGATTTACACCCTGTATTGTTGTTCTTAACAAGAAGAGAGGCAGTAAAATCTCCAGTTTTTTTATAAATAACCTTTCCACTTTTTCCAATAGCACTTTTCCCATTTCCATAGTTCCATTCATAGGTGCACTCTTCATTTATTTCAGCTATAGTAAATGTTGTGTAAGGGTATTTTAATTTATTATCGTCATGATTGATTGATGTTTCTAAAAAGCTGAAATTAGCTTTAGGGTTTGGTATAATCGTAACCACATTATTTTGAATAGAAGTTGTTTCTATTCCTGTTTGTCTGTTTAATAAAGATAAAGAGACAGAATAAGTGTGACTGTCTGTATATTTATGGGATGGATTTTTTTCATGAGAAATTGTTCCATCACCAAAATTCCAAGTATAAGAAACAGGTTGTTCGTTCTTTTGTGATTCAAAATTTACTTCCTCTCCTAGGCATACTTTGTTGTTGTAAACGATAAATTCTGCATTCGCTTTATCATTTATTTTATTAGCAGTGGTAAAGTTTTCAATAGGATTTATTTGTTTAGTAAGATTAGTTAGTTCATTCTTTTTGTCATCCTGTTCAATTTTGTTAATTGTTACATCAGCTACCACTAAACTTTGTTCTTCTTGATGTTTAATTGCATTTCGTTTTCTTTCAGGCGTGGTTAAAATAACTTCTTTATTTTTAGTGTTGCCATTTTTAGCAATTTGTTCAGTAAAACTATCCACAGCAATGATACTGTTGTTTGGTTGAGCCTTTTCGTTTCCAAAAAAGGCAAAATAACCAGTTGTAGCAATTATAACAAAAGCTGCAGCAATACCAAGAATTGTGTTCTTGATTTTGGTTGCACGAATTTTGTTCAGTTTACCGTCCATTTCAGCCCAATGAGCTTCGTTGAAAGGAACTTCGAACTGTTCCGATTTTTGTTTTATTATTTCATTAAAATTATCCATGTTTTATTCTGGCTTCCTTTTCTTTTAATAGTTGTCTTAGTTTCATTTTTGCTTTTGCAAGGTTCGATTTAGAAGATCCTTCGCTAATATTTAATTGTGCAGCTATTTCTTTATGCTGATAGCCTTCAATTACGTTTAAATTAAAAACAGTTTTGTAAGCAGGACTTAATTCTTGAATTGCATCCATAATTACATCAACACCAAATTGACTATAAATAGAATCATCACTTTCTACTTTACTGTTTTCAAGAATATAGCCTTCTTCATCATCTACAAAAAAAACAGCTTTATGTTTCCTATAATGATCAATAGCAGTATTTACTATTATTTTTCTAATCCAACCTTCTAAAGAACCATTAAAATTGTACTTCTTAATATTACTGTACACTTTTACAAATCCGTCTTGTAATATATCTTTAGCATCTTCGGTATTGTTAACATATCTGTAACATACTCCCATCATTTTACTGTAATAACATTCATACAGTTGTCGTTGGGCCTTACGATCTCCTTTAACACATCTTTTTACGATGTCATCTAAAATATGCTGATCATTAGAAGCCATATATTTATACTAAGACGAAGGTTTTTAAATTTGGTTGCCTTAAAGCAGAATTAATTGTAGTGAAAGTAATTATTTATACTAATTAGTTGAAATAAAAAAGCCGATGAATTTACTCATCGGCTTTTTTTATTTTTTATTTTATTAGAACGTATAGCTAAGACCAACACCTAACACTTCTTTAAATTGAGTTCGTGGACCTACAGCATCAATAATACCATCATTATTGTTGTCAACAGCAATATCAATGTCATCATCATATAGTAATTGAGTAGAAATTGTTGCAGAAATAAACTTGTTTACTTTCATTGAAATTAGCACTTCCCAATTAACATCTATATTTGTCGGTTCTTCGATATAGTTAGAAAACAACTCTAACTTACTTTGTAGGTTGACATTTTTCATAATGTCTTTCTTGAAAAGAGCTCTTAAATATCCCCCATATTCAGATCTAGTTGTTAATCCTTTTTTTGTTTGAACACCAAAATCATCATATTCAGCTGCCTCAACACCATAGGCTCCAGCATCAGCTAGAACTTTATCATTTACAATGGTCATCTTCATTGTTAAAGGAGAAATAAAGAATGTGAAAACTTCGCTTGGTTTATAGTCCATTCCGATAGCGCCTAAAACATAAGCAGGAGCCATAAAGTTAGATATTTCGGTAGAATCATCCGGAAAGTTGTAGCCTGGTGCCATTTGAGATTTAAAGTTAACTAAACCTGCATAGTACCAGTTTTTAAAAGCTTTCTGACCATATTTAGATGTAAAGTCAATTTTGTCATCTGTCTTTCTTGGATCTCCATCACCTTGCTGAAGCATTCCGTATGATAAATCTAAAGAATTGTCCCAAGTTGAATTCCCTTTTTTAAGGTTTGCAAACAAACTTAAGATTCCATTTACAGAAAGAGAGTTTTCTCCTCCTGCAGACCAGTTCGATAAACTAACTTGAGTAAGATTTAAAGAAATCACTCCTCCAGTTTTCCAGCCATCAAGTGTATCCTTGCTTTGTGTTTTTAAATGTTTTTCTGCCTCTGTAGTTTGTGCAGATATACTTCCTATTGTTGCAATTAGTGCAACAGTAAATAACGCTTTTTTCATCTATATTTTGTTCTATGTGTTGAATTATTTTTTGTGAATGTTAACATCCATTGTCGGATAAGGAATGTTCAATCCTTCTTTACTAAAAGTATTGTATATTTTTTCATTCATAGTAAAAAAAACATCCCAATAATCTGGTCCGTTTACCCATGCCCTAACAGCAAAATTTACAGAGCTATCGCCAAGTTCCGAAACAGCAACAAATGGTTCCTTACCTGCTGTTTGAAGGATTTTAGTGTTGTCCGTCATTAATTTCATCATTACTTCTTTTGCTTTAACAGTATCATCACCGTAAGCTATTCCAAATGTCCAATCAACTCTTCTAGTTCCTTCTGTAGAATAATTAGTCATTGATCCATTAGATAATCCTCCGTTAGGAATAATAATAGTTTTATTATCGGGTGTTTTTAAAATTGTATTGAAAATTTGAATTTCAGAAACTAATCCAGTATGGCCTTGAGCCTCAATAACGTCACCATTTTTAAATGGCTTAAAAATTAATAACATTACTCCTCCAGCAAAATTTTGTAAAGTACCTGATAAAGCTAGACCAATAGCTAAACCAGCAGCCCCTAAAATTGCTACGAATGAAGTCATTTCAATGCCAAGCATTGTAAGAACACTTATTACAAGCATTACTTTTAATAATGCACTAACTATTCCTTTTAAGAATGGTTTTAAAGAGTCATCAATTTTTCGCTTATTCAATAATTTTGTAAATCCTTTAACTAGAAATTTAATAATTAAACCTCCAATTATCCATACAACTAAAGCTCCAATTAGTTTTGGTCCGTAGGTAACTACGGTTTTGTTTACAGCTTCAATAATGCTATCTAAATCCATATTTTATATTTTATAAAAAAAATGCAAAATATGAATATTTAGTTTGGTAAACAAAAAACGAAATGTTAAAAAACAGGTAGTTAGCTATTTTAAAGAAAAT
This sequence comes from uncultured Flavobacteriales bacterium, assembly GCA_913048175.1. Lineage (GTDB taxonomy): Bacteria > Bacteroidota > Bacteroidia > Flavobacteriales_E > Vicingaceae. The sequence continues at coordinate 5,090 of CAJWVX010000077.1, forward strand.
TTGGTTTTACCAATATCAACACCATCAGCATAAACCTCGACATTATATTCTCCTATTGGGAAACCTTCTGATTTAATCCAATCGATGCTAAGCTCTTGTTCTTGGTTGTTATAGTCAATTTGTTTTTTTGAACTGTATAATCCTCTAACTCCGTTAAAGTCGAACTTATTACTGTCGTCTGTTTTTTCTGAAAATACTTTTCCATCTGGAGTTAATATTCTTATGTAAACCCATTTTTTGCCAGGATCTGTAATATCATTTTTAAGGATGGTGAACTGAGTTCTGATTTTTCCAACTTTTTTAGCTCTATCACTTTCTTTACCAGTATTGTTGCTTTTAACTTTTACTCCGAATGATTTTAATGAAGAAGTTTTTAAATAGGATGCAACTGTAACCAAGCCATTAAGACCTTCATTTTTTTTTGTTAAATCTTTGGTTCTTGTTTTTTCTGATGAAAGTTCTGTTCTAACAACTTTATTCTCTTCTGTAAGTCTCCCGTTTATTTGGTTTAAGGAATCTATTTGAACAACATACCCTTTCATAATTGTTCTTAACGATTCCGTTTCTTTTCTTAATTTATGGATAGTCCAGTTTTTACCTTTAGCTTGTTTAAGGAGTTCTTCAATTTTTTCCTTTTCAGCAATTAGCTCTTCGCTTAACACTTCATTGTTAGCGGCCATATCTTCATATTGAGCTAGCATGGTTTCAAGTTCTCCTTTTACTTGATCCCTCTCGCTTGAAACTTCTGTGTAAGCTATATCTCCAGCTTCTAGTAGTTTCTGTAGTTCTAGATTTTGCCAAATTAAGTATCCGCAAAAACAGAATAATAACAAGGCAACAACAATCAATAATTTGTTTGTAGTATTTCCTTTCTTTTCAGTTGTAGACTTTTCTGTTATTTGATTTTCCATTTTAAAACCTATATTTAATTTATCAAAATTATACTATTTAAATGCTGCGCATTTTTATGGTATTTAAAGTTATACATATATATATGTGCATAAACGAACTGTATGATTAACGACTTTTTTAACTTAATATTCCCTAAGTTATGTTGCGCATGTAATAATTCGCTGCTTAAAAAGGAGAGCGTTATTTGCACAACTTGTTTGGTAACCTTGCCAAAAACGAATTTTCATAAGGATCAAGAAAATCCAGTAAATAAAATTTTTTGGGGAAGAGTTCAGATTAAAATGGCAACATCATTCTATCTGTTTAGTAAGAAAGGAAAGGTGCAGAATTTACTTCATCATTTAAAATATAAAGGAGTAAAAGAAGTCGGATCAGTAGTTGGGAAATTAATGGGTTATGATTTAAATGAATCAAAGCAATTTAAAGAGGTTGATTTTATTGTTCCTGTTCCGCTGCACAAAAATAAATTGAAAAAGAGAGGCTACAATCAAAGTGAATGTATTGCGCAAGGAATATCTGCAGCGATGAAAATACCTATAAACACGCTAACGCTATTCAGAAAAGAGGATTCTCAAACTCAGACTAAAAAAAGCCGTTATAAAAGATGGGAAAATGTTGGTGAAATTTTTGGGATTTCTAACAAAGACTTAGATGGAAAAAATGTTTTGTTGGTAGATGATGTTGTAACTACAGGAGCAACTTTAGAAGCTTGTGCGCAAGTATTAATAAAACAAAAATGTACAGTTTATATTGTAACTATAGCTTATGCCTAAATAATGAGAGCCCTTTTGGGGCTCTCTTTGCACTAACTAAACAGGAAGGTAATTGGTAGGTGATAATTATTAACTTGTAATAACTCTTCAAAAGTAATTTATGACGCCTTTTGATTTTGTTAAAACTCCGTTAACAGATGTTAAAAAGTGTTAAAGCCACTGAATTTGTAGGTGTTAACCGTATTTTTGAAAAGTGAAGAAGCAATACATTTATATACTAATTGGCGTTATTACAGCTGCCCTAATGGGATTGGTTGCAATTCAGTTGTATTGGATAGATAATGCAGTTACACTCAAGGAGGATGATTTTAAAAGAAACGTTCGCTCAGCTATATTTTCTGTAAGCAATAAATTAGATAAAATTGATGCTACCTATAGAATTAGAGCACGTGAACTAGGTCAAAATAATTTCAATCAACAATTAAATAGTTTTAATTATTTACTGCAAAATGGTGCGGATTCTGTAGCTACTTTTCAGCAAAACGGAGTTACTTATCAAGTTAAAGAAAAACAATCCAAAAACGGAAAAGTCTATCAAAAGTCAGTTCAATCTTTATCCCCTAGCGGACAAGTTGGTTTTCAATTAAGTATTCAGGGTCAAGGGGTTATGAACGGAAGGCCTTCCGTTTTAGATGAGATGCTAGAAAATTTAGCAGGGATTGGATACAGACCAATCCAAGAACGTTTAGAAAAAAAACTGGTTGATTCTTTATTAAACTCTGAATTGCTAAGTCGAGGAATTAAAGCAAAGTATCAGTATGGAGTTTTTGATTATGATGGAAATGAATTATTTGTAGATTCTGTTGTGAATATAAATAAGATAAGACAATCAGGTTTTTATGCACAATTGTTTCCTAATGATGTAATGGAAACGCCTCATTTCTTGACTATATTATTTCCTCATAAAAAACGGTATTTACTTAAAACCATGTGGTTAATGCTGTCAACCTCTGTTTTACTCCTCATTATAATAGTGTGCACTTTTACCTTTACCATTCAAACGATATTTAAACAGAAAAAATTATCAGAAGTGAAAAATGACTTTATTAGTAATATGACACACGAGTTAAAAACACCAATATCTACTATCTCTTTGGCATGTGAGGCGTTATCCGATAAAGATATGTCTGGTAGTGAGCATGTTAGAGGTAACTATATTAGTATGATAAGCCAAGAAAACAAGCGTTTAGGCTTGTTGGTTGAAAGTGTTTTGAAAAGTGCAACTTGGGATAAAGGAGATTTAAAACTAAAGAAAGAAGAATTTGATTTGCATCAGACTATTAATGCTGTAGTAGATAATATCTTGATTCAGGTAGAAAGTAAATCTGGAACAATTAGTAAAGTATTGAGTGCGTCAAAAAGTACAATTAAGGCAGATCAAGTTCATATTACAAATCTGATAAATAATCTTTTAGATAATGCGAATAAGTATTCTCCAGAAAAACCGGAAATAAGTATTTCTACAGAAAACTATAAGGAGGGTATTTTGTTAGTTGTTGCAGATAATGGACAAGGAATTAAGAGAGAAAACTTAACTAAGGTTTTCGAAAAATTCTATCGTGTTCCAACAGGAAATGTTCATAATGTAAAAGGGTTTGGATTAGGGCTTAACTATGTAAAGGCAATTATAGAAAGGCACGGAGGAGAAATATCCGCATCGAGTGTTTACGGAAAAGGCACAAAGTTTAATATATATATTCCATTTAATCACAATGATTCTGGTAATGCCTGAGTCAATTAAAAGAACTATTTATGAGTAAGAATATTAAAATATTGTTGGCCGAAGATGATACGAATCTTGGTAACTTATTATGTGATTATTTAAAGGCAAAAGGTTATCATACTGTTTTGGCGGCTAATGGAGAAGAAGCCTTTAATCTGTTTGCAAAAGGAACCTATAATTTATGTTTGTTGGATGTCATGATGCCAATAAAAGATGGGATTACTGTTGCTAAGGAGATTAGGAAAATTAACGCAAAAATTCCTATAATATTTTTAACAGCTAAATCTATGAAGGAAGATACTTTGGAAGGTTTTCAGGCTGGAGCTGACGATTATATAACAAAACCATTTAGTATGGAAGAGTTGTTAGCAAGAATTACAGCCGTTTTAAGAAGGTCTGTTGGAGATAATGAAGCGCAAGAAAAGACAAGTTTCGCAATAGGAAAATATGACTTCGATAGTCAAAAAAGAAGTTTAAGTGTTGGTGGAGAAACTCAAAAGTTAACCTCTAAAGAAAATGATTTATTACGTCTATTATGTTTAAATGAAGGAAAAGTGTTGGAGAGGACTTATGCTTTAAAAGCTATTTGGGAAGATGATAATTATTTTAATGCAAGAAGTATGGATGTGTATATTGCTAAATTGAGAAAACATTTAAAAGAGGATAAAAGCATTGAAATTATGAATGTTCATGGAAGAGGGTTTCGTTTTATGATTCATAAATAAGGTTAAAGTTTTTTTGATCCGTTTTTGCTGAGTATATTTGTATAAAATTTAAGACTATGTTAAAAGAGACAATACAAGCAGCTTTAAATAACCAAATTCAAACAGAGGCTTTTTCCTCTCAAATATACTTAGCAATGGCCTCTTGGGCTGAAACTGAAGGCTTAGGTGGGACGGCTCAGTTTTTATATAAACATTCTGATGAAGAAAGAATGCATATGTTAAAGTTGGTGCAGTATGTAAATGAGCGTGGAGGTAAAGCACTAATTCCCCAACTAAATCAACCAGCGAAAGAATACAAGTCGTTAACTAACTTGTTTCAGACATTATTAGATCATGAAGTTATGGTGTCTAATGAAATTAATAATTTAGTAGATATTTGTTTGAGTGAAAAGGATTATACGACTCATAATTTTATGCAATGGTATGTTGCTGAGCAGATTGAAGAGGAGGCTTTAGCAAGGACTATTATGGATAAATTGAATATGATTGGTGAAGACAAGGGAGGATTGTATTTGTTTGATAGAGATATTGAAAGCATATCAATTGTAAATAATCTTGATTCGAAATAGTATTTGAATATTCAATTATAATTTTGGTTTGTTAATAAGTTATGAGTTCTAAATTAAGGTTTAGAAACTCATCTTGTTATATTTACACGTATTTTAAGCTTTTTAGCTGGATCTTACTTAAAATAATATTTATACAAAAGAGAACTTTCACTGATAATGAAGCATTTAATTTATATAATAATTGGAATTTTTATAATTTGCGCTACCTCTTCAAATAGCTTTGGTCAGAGAAAGAAGAATAAAGATGCTTTTTCAGGAAAATCTAAAAAAGGGCCAAATATATTTTCTTCAAAACCACCAAGAGGAAAATCAAAGAGTAAATTATATGGTCATTCTATTTCAAAAAAAAAGAGAAGAAAAAAAAACAAATCTGTTTTTTCTTCTACAAAAAAGAAATATAAGTCTGTTAATTCTAAGGCTAGTAAGGGCGATAAGGGTTCTCCAAGTTCTTCAGGTGGTAGGAAGTCAGGTAAAGGTAGAAAGAAAGAGAAGTAGATTTTGCAAATAGATCGATTCTCATAATCTTATCAAATTTATAAAATTCAATTTATTTTGGAACTTGCTTCAATCGTTTTGGCTTGAAGCAAGTTTAGTAAGCAAAAAGTGAAAAAATTAGTACTTATATTAGTTTCATTATTCATCCTTAACTCAGGGTTTAAAATTGGTGTTGACACCAATTCTAAGATGAAAGCTATTTTCATCATGAATTTCACTAAACTTATAGAGTGGCCAGCATCCTACCGAGAAGGAAATTTTGTGGTTGGTGTTATCGGCAGCTCTCCTCTTTATAGTGAGCTAATTAAAATGGCGAAAACAAAAAAAGTAGCGAACCAATCTTTAGAGATTATTAAATTTGAAGAGGTTAATGATATAGCCAAGTGTCATATTCTATACGTTAGTGATAATAAAAGCCAAGATATCTCATCAGTTGTGAAGCAAGTTAAGCCAAACAGTACACTTATAATAACTGCAAAACAAGGCTTAGTTGATAAAGGGTCTGGAATTAATTTTGTTGTTAAAAATAACCGTCAAAAATTCGAGTTGAACAAAAAAAATGTAGAAAAATATAAATTAAAAATTAGCTCTAACTTAGAAGCTTTAGCTTTTTCAGTTAAATAGATGAATAAAAGAATTTACATATTATTGATTTTTTTAATGTTGACTAGTTCAATTTTTGGACAGTTTATAGGTAAAGATCATTTGTCTATTTCTTTATTCTATTTGCAAAAAACGGAGTTAGATAGTGCTAAGAAATATATAGATTTAGCCGTTGAAGATGAGACTTTAAACACGACTGCAAAATCATGGTACTATAAAGGTTATATCTACAAAGACTTATATAAGGATAGAGAAAAGTCAAATAAAACATCTCCATTGAGACTTTCATCTATTAAAGCATTTGAAAAAATGCTAACCCTTGAAGGGAAAGAAGAGTTTTTTGTAAGCACAAATAGAATTCTTAAATACGAAGCATCTACATTGTATAATGATGCAGCTAGAATGTTAGACCCAGCTAATTACAAGTTGGCTGAAAACAGCTATTTTATGTTTAAGAAAACTATGTTATTAGCAGATCCAACTATTGACCTTAAGTCTAGGGATGTTAAGTTTAAGTTGGCTTTAGCGTCAATGCTTAATCGGCCTTCTGAAACTGCTAATGAGTTAGATTCTGCTCAATCAGCTTTAGTGAAAGAGCTTTACTTAGAGGTGTTGGTTTTGGATGAAAATAATCCTGCAGCAAATTACAATCTAGCAATACTATACTATAATGATGCTGCAGATGTAATTAACAACATTGATTACGATATTGATCTTATTGAGTTAGATAAAATTCAAGATTATTGTACAGAAACGTTCTTGAAAAGTCTTCCATATATGTTAAAATCATACAATTTACAATACAAACGTAAAGAAACATTGGTTGGCCTTTCCAATATTTATTATGGTTTAATTGACATGGAAAAATCTGAATTCTACAAGAAAGAATTAGAGGATATGGAAAAAGAATATTAGATTCGTGTGTTAATATTATGGCATTTAGATTTACTATAGGAAAAAAAATTGGAGCAGGGTTTGGGGTCTTGCTTTTCTTTATAGTTATTGTTTTTTACACTACTTATACTACACTGACTGATAGTACTGAGATAAATGATGAAATTACTAACGTAAATAATCCTTCAGTCGCATCTTTAGAAGAACTCAAACTACTTACTGTTAGGTCTAAAATGCTCATTTTTAATTGGGCTTACATTCCATCTCGACCCGATCATCCTGACAAGAAAAAACTAAGCACTTTGATTGATAGAGATTATCCACATTTGATTGGGAAGATTGAAAAGTTATCTAAGAATTGGAGTGACGAAGATCAGGGGAAAATTCAAGTGGTTTCTACAAAACTTTCTGAATTATTTGAGTTGCATCAAGATGTTATGTCTTTTTTACCTGATTGGAGTAGTTATGAAGAGCCTGAAAATATATTTCTAGCGAAATTTTATATGGAGAATGATGGGGAAATCTTCATTAAAACATCCGATATTTTATTTGAGTTAAATGATTTAATTGCTAATCATAAATTTCAAACAGGAGAAATAACAAGCGAAATGCAAAGCTCTTTTAGTTTTTTAAAGTGGTTAACTCGTTGGTTAGGAATTGCTCTGGTAATTTTTGGTGTTTTGGTAGCATTTTACACAACTCAAACAATAGTACGCCCTGTACATAAACTAAAAATGGTTCTATTAACCCTGAGTAAAGGTGTTTTTCCAAAACAGTCCATCAAGGCAAAAAATGATGAGATAGGCGAAATGACAATTGCTTTAAATCGAGTTGTGTCAGGATTAGAACGAACCAATAACTTCGCTATTGATGTTGGTTCAGGACTTTTTGAAACTCAGTATGAGCCTTTAAGTGACGAAGATTCATTAGGAAAGACGTTAATGAAGATGCGTGATGATTTAGCTGAGAATGAAAGGATGTTGGAGCAGAAGGTTATTGAACGTACTGCAGAATTAGTAGAAAAGCAAAAAGAAGTTGAAGAGCAGAATGAGAAAATTAGTGAGCTTTATGAAGAGGTGACTGATAGTATTAAATATGCCAAAGGGTTGCAAGAAGCTATTTTGCCTCCTGATGAATTTGTGAAAAAGCTGATTCCAAATGCGTTTGTTTTGTACAAACCAAAAGATATTGTTTCAGGAGATTTTTATTGGATTGAGGAGAAAAATGACAAGGTTTATTTTGCAGCTGTTGATTGTACTGGACATGGTGTTCCTGGTGCGTTTATGAGTATTGTTGGTTATAACGCATTGAATGAAGCTCTGCGTGTTAGCGATAATCCTGGTGAAATTTTAGACGGATTAAATAAAGGGATTAGTAAAACTTTGCATAATAATGCAATTGGCACCACTACTAAGGATGGCATGGACTTAGCATTGTGCTCTTATGATAAAAAGACGAGAACTTTGGAGTATTCAGGAGCCTATAACCCATTGTATTTAATTAGAAATGGTGAAGTTGAGCAACTTAAGGCAGATAAGTTTGCTATTGGAGGTTATTATGAAGATCCAGATAAAAAATATACTAACCACGTTTTACAATTAGAAGAGAACGATTATATTTATATTTTTTCTGATGGTTATGCAGATCAATTTGGAGGGCCAAAAGGCAAGAAATTTATGTATAAACGTTTTAGAGATCATTTATTGTCTTTAAATGGTAAAAGTATGACAGATCAAAAACTGTTTTTAGATGCAACATTAGAACAATGGCGTGGTCCATTAGAGCAAATTGATGATGTACTTGTTATTGGAATGCACATTGCCTAGCTTTTTTTATGCTCTTTGTCTTTTAAATTAAACTTGACTTACACTTCTTATTTGTTTAAATTTGTCGGCTAACTAAGTTTATCGTACGACAAATGAGAAAATATTTATTGTTTTTAATTGCAATGTTAAGCATTGTTTTAATCTTTGCTCAATCTCCTCCAGAAAGAATAAACTATCAAGCTGTTGCTAGAAACGCTACTGGTGATCCATATGTAAATACCACAGTTAATTTGATTTTCGAAATCATTCAAACTTCTACAGGAGGAGTAGTATATAAAGAAACTCAATCTGATATTACGAACAAATTCGGACTATTTACTTCACAAATTGGTGGAGGAACAGTTGTTGCGGGATCTTTTTCTGGTATTTCTTGGGGACTTAGTGCTCACACCTTACGAATAACGATTAATGGAGATGTTATTCCAGCTACGCAATTGTTATCAGTGCCTTATGCATTATATGCTAAGGAGTCTTTAAATGGGCCACAAGGTCTGGCAGGAATTAACTGTTGGGATACAAACAATGATAGTTTCCAAGATTTGTCAGAAGATATCAATGGGGATGGAGTTTGGAATTCTTTAGATTGTGCTGGTGACTCTGGTGTTGCAGGAACTGCTGGGGTAAATGGTTTAAGTGTTAATTGGAATGCTACTCAGCCAGCATCACCAGTTTTAAATGATGCGTATTACGATTCGGCATTAGGACAGTCATTAATTTGGGATGGAATAGTATGGCAGCAAATGACAAAAGATGGTATTACGCCAACTTTTTTTACAGGACCTGGTGTTACTATTGTTGGAAATACAATTTCTGTAATTGACACTTCCGTAACAAATGAGATTCAATCGCTTAGTATTAATGGAACAAACGATACTATATTTTTAACAAATGGAGGTTTTGTTCCTTTGCCAGCAAACAATGGCTTATGGAATGCCAATGCACAAGGAATAGATTATGCTGCTGGCAATGTTGGTATTGGAATTCCTTTTCCATTACATAAATTATCGGTAGTATCTTCAGACTCTGTCGTTGCATCTTTTAGGGCAAATAGTCCAAATTTTGGAGCAATTGTAATTAGTAATGCAGTTGCTCAAGCTCCAGTCGGAACAATTTTACTCTCTGGTGTAGATACTGCAATTTTTGGAATGGATCCATTAAGGAAACGTGTATTTTTATCTAATAACGCGGTTAATGGACATGTGGCTTTACAAGCAGATAGCTCAGTTGCTTTCATTGGCGAGTTGGTCGGAAGTTTCGCAGATAAGATTTTCAATAAAGCAGATACTATTTTTTCAGTTTCTAGCACAGGTAATAATATTATTAATGCCAATCTAGGAACTTTTCTTACCGATTCTCTTTATGTTTTAGGGAATAACTCTGATAGTTTAGGTTATGTGTTAACAAATAATGGTGTTGGTCAAGCAAAATGGCAACCATCAGCTGGAGGAGGTAGTTTGTGGTCTCCTAATGGTGCGAATGTTTTTTTAAATACTGGAAATGTAGGTATTGGAACCTCAAATCCAAATGGAGCACTTCAAGTCAATGGTGTAATATCTTCGGTGAACTATATTGGGGCTCCAAAAGTTAAAGTTAAAAGGGCGGGAGGTACTGAAGGTGCTGAAACATACTTGGGTTCATCTCAAATTATTGGTTCATATAACTTTGATACTTGGGATACTGGATTTGGATCCTACAGAAGTTCAGGTAAAATAATTGGGACTACTACTACTGCTCATGGAACAGGTGATACACCTAGTAAAATGAGTTTTTTAACAACACCACAAGGCAGTGCTACTGCTTTAGAAAGATTAACCATAAATGATGATGGAAATGTTGGCATAGGGACTTCTACCCCTTCTACTAAATTAGATGTAGCTATTCCTAGTTCAAATACTACAACTCCAATAGCACTTCAATTAAGTAATAGTTACAGTGGGTCTCTTCAAAAAAATGGAATTATATCTACCCTTTCAGCAGATGGAACAGGCACTAAATACGGATTGATAAATAATATTTCTCAGAACACAGGAGTTAATGATCTCTATGGTGTTGAAAATACCATTAATCATGCTGGTTCGGGAAATATTTTCGGAATAAGAACTTTAGTAATAGGAGCTAATACTACAGGAAGGCAATGGGGTGTTAGAAATGTTTTAGAAAACACTGGAACAGGAACAAAGGAAGGTACTTCAAATAGAGTGAGCTCTTTATCTGGAGCAAATCCAATATATGGAACTAGAAATTCGGTAAATCATGATGGAACAGGATCTGCTTTCGGATATACTGCATCTTTAACGGGTGTATCTACAGAGAAGTTCGGAATTTGGATTAACGGAGAGGATAAAAATTTTTTTAGTAATAATGTAGGGATAGGTACTCAGAGTCCTGGGTTTTTATTGGACGTTGCTGGTATTGCAGAAATAGATTCTTTAAGAATTAACAATAGCTATGCTTTTCCAACCGCTGGAGGAACACTTAATGAAGTGTTAACTGCTGATGCTGCGGGTAATGCTACTTGGCAAACACCAGCTGCTGTTTCTTCAGGATGGAACTTAACAGGTAATTCTGGAACATCTTTATCAACTGATTTTGTTGGTACAACAGATTCTGTAGATTTAGAATTTAGAACAAACAATATTGTTAGAACAAGAATTACTCAAAAAGGGCAGATAGAAATTTTTAATACTGGTCAATCAGTATTTATTGG
>CAJWVX010000078.1 GCA_913048175.1 uncultured Flavobacteriales bacterium
TTAGATTTTAAAGTATTAACTCCATTTGCAACAATTCTCAAAGCATCAATATCTAATCCCGAATCTGTTTCATCTAAGATGGCTAATTTTGGTTCTAACATTGCCATTTGAAATATTTCATTTCTTTTCTTTTCTCCACCAGAAAAACCTTCGTTTACTGATCTTGAAGCTAGTTTAGCATCTAATTCTACTAAAGCAGATTTTTCTTTAACCATTCCTAAGAATTCTTTAGCGGTTATAGGATCTACTCCTTTATGAGCTCTTGTTTCATTAATTGCTGTTTTTAAGAAATTAATGTTACTTACTCCAGGTATTTCAATTGGGTACTGAAAGGCTAAGAATAAGCCTTCTCTTGCTCTGTCTTCTGGGTTCATTTCTAAAATGTCACTGCCTCCAAAAGAAACTTCACCTTTTGTAACTTCGTACTCTTCTCTTCCTGCTAAAACAGCAGATAATGTACTTTTTCCAGAACCATTTGGTCCCATAATAGCGTGAACTTCTCCAGCTTTAATTTCTAAATTAATTCCTTTAAGAATTTCTTTATCGTCAATATTCGCGTGTAAATCTTTTATACTTAACATCTCTTATATCTTATTTTGAAATAATTTGATTCCAATTCTTATCTGCGTTATTTTTCAGCTTTCCTTCGCCTTCTTTGTTCCATTTGTCCTTGGTGTTAATTCCAATTTTATTATAGAATAAATAAAGTTTGTTGTCTATTATCTTATATGTTTTTGGGTTGATTACAACCTTGTCTGCTTTCTTCATTGCCATATCATAGGCACACCATCCGCCATAAGCTGGTTCATATTTTTTTGGGTTGGCAATAAAGCTCTCTCTATTTTTTTCAGAAGAAAATAAATAAACAATCCTCTTGTATCTATGTATAAATATTGGGAGACCCTTTGTAGGTTCTTTTGAAAAGTAGGATACTGGATCATATCCTTGAATGGCAATATTTTGTTTTATGTTAAAATGTTTTATTCTTTTTTCTGACGAATCTTGACCAAAAGAAAAATTGACTGATAAGAATAAAATTGATATTAATACTATTTTTTTCATAGGTGTGATTTAATTATTGCTTCCCAGTTTTTATCTGCTAAAGTTTTAGACTGAGGTTCATTTTTATTCCACTTTTTTACTGTGTTAATTCCAAAGCTGTTGTAAAAAACATAAAGCTTACCATCTACTATTTTGTATGTTTCCGGGTCTGCCTCCATTAATACAGGTTTTTCTTTAGCTAAAGCATAAGCACACCATCCTCCATAAGCAGGTTCGTATTTTTCAGGATTAGATTTAAATAAACCCTGACTTTTCTCATTTATAAAGTAGTATGTTATTCCTTTATACGTATAGTTAATCGCTTTTTTACCTGGGACAGGTTTTTTTGCAAAATAGGTGATAGGGTCATAACCAGAAAGAGCAACATTTTTTTCTGTATTAAAATGCTTTTTACGAGCATTCTCATCCTGTGCTTTAACAATGCCTGTTAAACAAAAGAATATGAATATGACGATAATTTTTTTCACAATTAAAACGATTATCCTACTGAACCTTCTAAACTAATTTCTAGTAATTTTTGTGCTTCCACAGCAAACTCCATAGGTAGTTGATTTAAAACATCTTTACAGTAACCATTAACAATTAAGTTAATTGCTTTTTCGGTACTAATACCTCTTTGATTACAATAAAAAAGTTGGTCTTCACCAATTTTAGAAGTAGTTGCCTCATGTTCAACTTTGGAACTACTATTTTTTGTTTCTATATAAGGAAATGTGTGAGCACCACATTTATCTCCCATTAATAAAGAATCGCACTGTGTAAAGTTTCTTGCGTTTTTGGCGTTCTTATTTATTTGTATTAAACCTCTATAAGAATTGTTACTATAGCCAGCAGAAATACCTTTTGATATAACTGTACTTCTAGTGTTTTTTCCTAGATGAATCATCTTTGTTCCTGTATCGGCCTGTTGATGATTGTTTGTTACTGCAACAGAGAAAAATTCTCCAATTGAGTTATCTCCTTTTAAAATACAAGAAGGATATTTCCAAGTAACTGCGGAACCTGTTTCTACTTGAGTCCAAGAAATCTTAGAACCAGTATGACAAATTCCTCTTTTTGTTACAAAGTTGTAAATTCCACCAACACCTTCTTTATTTCCAGGATACCAGTTTTGTACAGTAGAGTATTTTATTTCAGCACCATCTAAAGAAACTAATTCAACAACAGCTGCGTGTAATTGATTTTCGTCTCTCATTGGAGCAGTACACCCTTCAAGGTAACTTACATAACTATCTTGATCTGCAACTAATAATGTTCTTTCAAATTGGCCAGTGTTTGCTTCATTAATTCTAAAGTAAGTAGACAATTCCATCGGACATCTAACTCCTTTTGGAATGTAGCAGAAAGATCCATCAGAAAATACGGCTGAATTTAATGCTGCATAAAAATTATCTGTACTTGGAACAACTGTTCCTAAATATTGTCTTACTAATTCTGGATGATCATGAACTGCTTCACTAAAAGAGCAGAATATAATTCCAAGATCTCCTAACTTTTCTTTGAAAGAAGTTTTTACAGAAACAGAATCAATAACAAAATCAACAGCAACACCGCTTAATGATTTTTGTTCATCCATAGAAATTCCAAGCTTATCCATAGTAGCTTTTAACTCTGGATCAACATCATCCCAATCAACAGCTATTTTTTCTTTTGGAGCAGCGTAATAAGAAATTGATTGAAAATCAATTTCAGGATAATCTACATGGGCCCATTTTTTTTCAGTCATTGTTTTCCAGTGAGCAAAAGCTTTTAATCGGAAATCCAATAACCATTGTGGCTCTTCTTTTTTGGAAGAAATTAAACGTACAACGTCTTCATTTAATCCTACAGGAATAACTTCTGACTCTATGTCAGTAGTAAAACCATATTTGTACTCTTGGTTTTCTTCTAGCTGTTTTCCAAGCTCGTCCTCAGTATATGCGACTACTTTTTTCATATCGATCTATATTTACTAAAGTGAAAAACTTTCTCCACAACCACAAGTTCTACTTGCGTTAGGGTTAACAAAAACGAATCCTTTTCCGTTTAATCCGCCAGAAAAATCTAGTTCTGTGCCGGCTAGGTAAAGGATGCTCTTTTTGTCGCAAACTATTTTCACTCCTTTGTCTTCAAATTCTTTATCATCATCATTAATGATGTGGTCAAAACTCATGTCATAAGTTAGCCCTGAACAACCACCACCTTTTACACCTACTCGAATAAAGCTACCAACTGGAGAGTTGTCTTCTGCCATTAGTGATATGGCCTTGTTTTTTGCGTTCTCTGAAACTGTTATCATAATCTCTTATTTAGATTGATTCTAAACTAGGGCAAAAGTACCTAAAATGTGGTAGTGTGCCAAGTTTTTTGTGAATAAAGAAGGAGAATTTAAGGAATTTGCTAAATCCAATCTTTTAACTTGTAAAAAGCAATGGCTGTGTATTCGCGATAAACAACTACTTGATACTTTAAATGAGACCAGAATTGATAGCGAATTTGTGTGTTATTACCAATGTTTGGTAAAATGTTATTTCCACCTAACTCATTATCTTCGAATAGAAAAGAAGCTTTAACTGGCTTCTCGAAAGCTGCATTTCCTGTTGCTTTTGTTAGGCCGACTTTATGAAAAGTAGCTAAAGAGCGATAGATATGTTCAGGGGAAGAGATGATGATGATTGAAGGATTTCCTTTTATTAGTTTTTTTACCTCTTGAGCTTGTGATCGAGTATTTGTACCAATATTTTCAAAAGAAATTCTATTATGTTTAATTCCCCGTGTAACTAACTCTTTCCTGGTTAAATAGCTGGCTGAAGTCGTGTCAGATGTGTCACCTGGCATAGTTACAATGATTTTAGCATTAAGGTGTGCCTTAGCAGTTTCAGAAGCATAATATGTTCGCATTAGTCCAGATTCGCTAGGAATGCCGTTTCCGCTCATTATTATAATATATTTTGGTGCGGATTCTAGTTTTTGATCAGAAATACTTAAAGCATAGTACATCCAAAAAGGAAGGGTCGTAAATGAAAGGGTAATAATAATAAGAAAGACTACTCCAAAACTAAAGAGTATCCATTTTAATGCTTTTTTTAGGGTTTTCCCTGCTTTAATTAATGTTTTGATAGTGCTAAGATAAAAGAAACTTTTAACTTTAAGACTTTGCAAACTTTTTAACTTTATGAACTTTCATATCTTTGTAGCATGTTAGAAAATAAAAATGAAACACCAGTAAGTGAATTAGATCAATTAGGTGAGTTTGGCTTAATTAAACACTTAACACAAAATATTGAATTACAAAATTCTTCTTCTAAAAAAGGAGTAGGTGATGATGCCGCTGTTATTGAATATGATAACAAACAAACAGTTGTATCCACAGACTTATTGGTTGAAGGAATTCATTTTGATTTGTTGTATATGCCAATGAAGCATTTGGGGTACAAAGCGGTTGCTGTAAATCTTTCGGATATTTATGCTATGAACGCTAATCCTAAACAAATTACTGTATCATTGGCAGTTTCTAACAGGATGTCAGTTGAGGCTTTGGAAGAAATGTATGAAGGAATTTTATTGGCGTGTAATATTTATGGCGTTGATTTAGTTGGTGGAGATACAACAACGTCAACTTCGGGATTAATAATTAGTATAACTGCTATTGGTGAAGGCGAAGAAGATAAATTGGTTTATAGAAATGGGGCTAAGGAGAATGACTTAATTTGTGTTTCGGGTGATTTAGGTGGTGCTTTTATGGGGCTACAATTGTTAGAGCGTGAAAAGCAAATATTTAATGAGAATGCTAAAGTTCAGCCAGATTTTTCTGGATATGATTACGTTTTAGAAAGACAATTAAAGCCTGAACCAAGAAAAGATGTGATTGATATGTTTACTGAAATTGGTGTTCAACCAACTTCTATGATAGATGTATCTGATGGGTTGTCTTCAGATTTAATTCATATTTGTCAGCAATCAGAAGTAGGCTGTACTATTTATGAGGATAAAATTCCTTTAGATCATACTACAGTAAATGCTGCTGAAGAAATGAAGTTAGATCCAGTTGTTTGTGCATTAAATGGTGGTGAAGATTATGAGTTAATGTTTACTATATCTTTAGAGGATTATGAAAAGATAAAAGATCAAAAGCGAGTTGCTGTAATCGGACACATTACTTCTGATAAGGGTTCTTACCAAATCGTAGATAAAGGAGAACAAGTGCAAGAGTTAACAGCTTCAGGTTGGAATGCTATTTTGAAGAAGTAATTTATACCTCTTTTAATTGATACAATAAAAAAGAGCCTCACATTGTGAGGCTCTTTTTTTATTCGAGATTACATATTAAGTCTGTAATGACAGTATTTATGTTTATAAGTTTTTCAACTGAGTTCCGTCATTTGTAAATGCAGGAATACCCGTTACGTCCATACCAGTAATTAACAAGTGGATATCATGAGTTCCTTCGTAAGTAACAACAGACTCTAAATTGGCCATGTGCCTCATAATTGGGTACTCTCCAGTAATTCCCATTCCACCATGCATTTGTCTTGCTTCCCTAGCAATTTTTAATGCCATATCAACATTGTTTCGTTTTGCCATAGAAATTTGAGCTGTAGTAGCTTTTCCTTCTTCACGTAAAACACCTAAACGCCATGTTAATAATTGCGCTTTTGTAATTTCAGTAATCATTTCAGCTAATTTCTTTTGTGTTAACTGAAATGATGCTACAGGAACTCCAAATTGTATTCTTTCTTTTGTATACCTTAAGGCAGAATCATAGCAATCCATTGCTGCTCCAATAGCTCCCCAAGCAATTCCAAAACGGGCAGAATCTAAACAACCAAGAGGTGCTCCTAATCCTGATTTGTTTGGTAATAAATTTGCTTTAGGAACTTTTACGTTATCAAAAACTAATTCTCCTGTAATGCTAGCTCTTAAAGACCATTTATCATGAGTTTCTGGAGTTGTAAACCCTTCCATTCCTCTTTCAACTAATAATCCATGTATTCTTCCTTCTTCATTTTTGGCCCAAACAACAGCAACATCAGCAATTGGAGAGTTGGTAATCCACATTTTAGCACCATTTAATATGTAATGGTCTTCAGAGTCTGGATCTTGTTTAAAGTTCGTAATCATACCACTTGGGTTAGATCCATGATCCGGTTCGGTTAATCCAAAACATCCCATAAATTCACCAGTAGCTAATTTGGGTAACCATTTCATTCTTTGTTCTTCGTTACCATATTTCCAAATAGGATACATTACTAAAGAACTTTGTACAGAAGATGTTGATCTTAGTCCAGAATCGCATCTTTCTAATTCTTGCATAATTAAACCATAAGAAATTTGGTCTAAACCAGCACCACCATACTCTGTAGGAATGTAAGGCCCAAAACCACCAACTTCTCCTAAACCAGGAATAATTTGAGCAGGAAACTTAGCTTTTTGAGCATACTCTTCAATGATAGGAGAGACTTCGGCTTTTACCCATGATCTAACCGTATCACGTATTAATTTATGTTCGTCTGTTAATAGGTCATCTAATTGATAATAATCAGGTGCCTCAAATCTATCGTCAGCCATTTTTGTGTAGTTAAGAAATTAGATGACAAAAATATGGATTATTGCTTAGTTTTGAGATTATTATTATAAGATTTAGAAAGATTTCTGATTATTTTATTAAAATAATTTTGATGAAGCTAAAATAAAAATAATCCCATATTAAACTTTGAATATAAAAAAGCATAACTATGAACAAAAACTTGCTCTCCACTATAGAGTCAACAAATGTACTTGCTGGTTCTATATTCACAATTAATTCAACTACTGAATCTGGAATAACTTCTGCTTATACAATAGGTTATTTGGAGAGAAGAATAAGTTCTCCAGTAGACGGATTAAATTTGCTCAGTGCTATGCAGGAACTATTAATATAGTAGGTGGTTTTGCTAATATATCTTTAGCGGTTTTAGCTTCGGGTTATATGCCAGTTCAAACTTATACCAAAACTAGTATAGTAGGTCAGGGTGGTGTAAATAAATTAGGTTTTGAAATTGCCACTGATGATAATTCGGGAATTAAGATTGATACTTTAATTCTTGCAGACGCTATAAGAACTAGTTTTGTAAACGGGATTAACGGAGTAAGTCATACTTCTGAGGGAAACACTCCAACATCATTAAATACAAATACATGGACTTTTGATTGGATAGTTCCAGCAGCAGTAACTGGAGATGTGACTTTTTATGGCACATTTAATGCAGCTAATTCAAATAGTACTTCTCAGGGAGACCAAGTCTACACCAAAATTTTAATAATAACAGAAGGTTTGGCAACGGGTATTGAAGAGAATTTATCACAAGCAGATTTAACATACAGGGTAAGTAAGTGTTAAAATTTGCTCAAGGATTAAATAAAGTAAATGTTGAAAATTTACCTGCTGGCATAAATATTCTTAACTTGCAAGTTGATGGTAAGGTCGTGAGTAAAAAAATAATTAAAGATTAATTTAATGTTCCTTAAAAAATAAGCGCATGAGTAAAAGAGGATTTATTTTTGGAACACTAGCGTGTTTTGTTTTGTTAGCATCTTGTTCGTATAATAAAACTGAATTACCTGAACCAGAGAAAATCATTGTTGTGGCAGAAACATCTGTTACCTATACAAATGATGTGAAAACAATTATAGACAATAATTGTATCAGTTGTCATGGTGGTCAAAATGGACTTTTTCTAAATAATTATAGTCAGGTTAAAGCTATTGCTGATAGTGGAGACTTGTTGTTTTGGGCAATTCAGGGTGGGGGTTCACAGCCAATGCCTACGGGAGGACTTTTGCCTCAGGCAACATTAGATATTTTACAGTCGTGGCTAGATCAGGGAGCTTTAGAGTAATATTAATTTAAAAAATAAAATGATGAAAAAAATAACGTTTTTAACACTATTTCTGTGCACAATAGTTGGATATGGTCAAGGAATATATAAGGTCGTTGGAGGTGATATCTCGTTTTTTTCGGAAACTCCGATGGAAAACATTGATGCTGTTAATGATAAGGTAAAAGGTTTGATTAAGCCAGCAACCGGTGATTTAGCTTTTATGGCTACTAATGTTGGTTTTCATTTTGAAAAGCCTTTAATGGAAGAGCATTTCAATGAAAATTATATGGAAAGTGATAAGTATAAAGTTTCCTCTTTTAAAGGTAAAATTATTGAGAAAATTGATTATTCTGTTGATGGAAATTATAAAGTAACAGTCAAAGGAACCTTAAATATTCATGGTGTAGAAAAGAATAGGGTGATCGCTGGAGAAGTTATAATTCTTGATGGAAATATTTCAGTAAAAACAGTGTTTGATATTCAAGTTAAAGATCATAAAATTGATATACCAAAGTTAGTCGTTAAGAATATTGCAGAAACGATTAAAGTTACTGTTAACTTAAACTTTGAGCTTAAAAAATAATTTATAAAATGAATAAATTTTTAGCAATACTTTTTTGTCTAGTATGTTTTTCTGTAGCTAATGCACAGGATGATTTAATGAAGATGTTAGAGGAGGAGTCTGCTGCAGACTATGAGACAGAAAAGGTTTTGGCAACTTTTAAAGGTACTGCTGTAATTAATGCTCAAACCATACAAACTGTTAAAAAGAATACGTTAGAGTTTAATATCGCTCATCGTTTTGGTGATATGGATATTTCAAATAAAAAAGGATCTAATTTAGGAGGTCATACTTTGTATGGTTTAGAAAATGCTTCTAACATTCGTTTCTCTCTTACTTATGGAATTACTGATAAGTTAAGTGTAGGATTAGGTAGAAGTAAAATGAATGAGCATGTAGATGGAAATTTAAAAGTTAGATTTTTAGAACAAAAAGAAAGTGGATTACCTATTTCTGCTGCCTATTTCACAAGTGCTGCAGTTTCTTTTGTTGCAGATGTTTCGGGAAATAAATTTGAAAACAGATTGTCTTATGCGCATCAAATAATAATTGCGAGTAAAATAACTAGAGGAATATCTTTAGAAGTATTGCCAACTTTTGTTCATAGAAACTATGTAGATCAAACGATTATTCATCCTACAAATGCCTCTGTAGATGAGAATGATATTTTTGCAATTGGAGTTGCTGGTAGATTTAAAATTACGAAGAGAATGGCTTTTGTATTTGATTACTTTCATACTTTCTCTAAATTTAGAGATTCTGACAATGGATATTATGATGCAATTGGTGCAGGAATTGAAATTGAAACAGGGGGACACGTTTTTCATATAAACGTAACCAATTCAGCAGGATTAATCGCTAATGACATTATACCTTCAACCACTAGTGATTGGGGGAGAGGTGAGTATAAGTTAGGGTTTAATATATCAAGAGTTTTTAGTTTCTAAAGACTGTCATAAATAATAATGAAACTATTAGTGTTTTTTTAGTAACAATGTTGTATTAAAAACATCGTTATTTTTGCAAGGATTTAAATCTGATTAAAATGAATTTTTTAGAAGTTTTTGTAAACTCATATTCAAGCTATGCAGATTACTTATGGTCTGAAATCAGCTTTAATTCAGAGCCTTGGTATCAAAATTATTTTTGGTTATTAATAATCCTTTCATTAGTTGTATGGTTGTTGGAATCACTATTCCCTTGGAGAAAAGATCAACCCTTAATTCGAAAAGATTTTTGGATAGATATTCTTTACATGTTCTTTAATTTTTTTATTTTCAATCTAGTGATTTTTATTGCGTTCTGTAATTTAACTTCTCAAGTTTTTATAGATGGATTTGGTGCTGGTTTGTCTACTCTGGCCTTAATAAATATCCAAGAATATCCAGAATGGGCTCAACTTCTTATCTTTTTTGTGACAACGGATTTTATACAATGGTTTACACATGTTTTATTGCATCGATTTGATTTCTTATGGCGTTTTCATAGGGTACATCATTCTGTAGAGGAAATGGGTTTTGCAGCTCATTTGCGCTATCATTGGATGGAGAATGTGATTTATACTCCTATGAAATATATAATGGTAATGTTAATTGGAGGGTTTCATCCTGAACAGGCATTTATCGTTTATTATATCTCCATTGCTATCGGTCACATTAATCATGCAAATATTGGCTGGAGTTACGGACCATTAAAATACATATTTAATAACCCTAAAATGCATATTTGGCACCACGCTTATTATTTACCTGAAAACCATAAGAATGGAGCTAATTTTGCGATTTCTTTAAGTGTTTGGGATTATATTTTTAGAACTAATTACATTCCACATTCTGGGAGAGATATTAAATTAGGGTTTGAAAATATTGAAAGATACCCGAAAAATTTTTTTAAACAATTGTATTCTGGATTCGGGAAATGACTTATTTGCAAGAAGCTTGTATTGTTTGATTTTTCCACTGGATCCAATATTTTGAAGACCTTCAGATGTTGGGTTAAGATGGCCAAGAACTAATTATTCTCCTTTTATAACAAGATTGTTCAGTTGAATTTTTTTGGCAGCTAAAGTTGGAATGTGATTCCATCCGCCAACATGATCAAAAGAGGTAAATGAATCGTATTTTTTCTCAACAGTAATGAAAGGGGTGTATATTTTGTAAATGACTTCACCTGTTTCCATATTTTTTGTAGACATTCTGATGTTGTTGAAATCTACTTTGGAATACTTTCTATTTTTATAAAGGTCTTTCAATTTGTCTCCAACCTGCTTTGACATTTTATTAGAAAATTGGTGAGCAATTTCAGATTCGCTTATGAATTCAGGCCTATTGTATGTATCAAAGCATCCAGTATCAGAACACTTTATTTTAGTATTAGCGATAACCGGATAGTTATAAGTTGGGTTAATTATGCCAATAATCAGGCTTGTGAACACCAGAAGAATTATTTTACTTATTAGTTCCTGCTAATATAGAGTTATACAGCTCTTTATTATTTAATGTTTTAATAGCTTCTTCTAAAATGATATCGTGTTTTAATGCCATTTTAATTTGTCCAGTTTGGTAATAGTATCTCGATACTATTTCACTTTCTAAGATGCGAATTATTTCCTCTTTAAATTTGTGTAAATCACCTTTTTTGTTGTGATTTAACTTTTCTTTTAATGCATCATACTCAGCTTTTACATCATCAAAGTATTTATCTTTTTTAGTCGCTTTTTCTAAGCTTGCTAATATATCTTCACTTTCAGTAGTGTATTCATAGTCTTTGTCAGAAAGGAAGTTTACAAAATCTTCAAAATCACTATCAGACATAGCGAAGTCTTCAACTCTGGCAATTGAATCATGCTTTAATCTAAATTGGGTAGCATAATCAAAGAAAAGGCTTTTGATTAAAAGACTTGTCGATATCTCGCTTAACAATTTGTTTTTCACTTCAATATCTGGAGAAACACCTTTGCCATCAAAAACAGGGCGTTTATTGTTCACTGTTTTAAACTCTGTAATTAGTGAATCAGGAATTGCATCTGCTTTTCCTTTTGAGTTTTTGTTAGAATAATCTAATTTCTGAATGCACCTGCCACTAGGTGTGTAATATTTAGCAACAGTAACCTTTAGTTTAGAGTTGTAACTCAATGGTCTAACTTGCTGTACTAACCCTTTTCCGAAAGATAAGGAGCCCATAACAACAGCTCTGTCGTTATCTTGTAAAGAACCTGAAACAATTTCTGAAGCAGAGGCAGAACCACCATTAACTAGAATAACGAGAGGTATTTCTTTATCTAGTGGATCATTCAGGGCCACATACTTTTTATCCCAATCTTTAATTTTCCCTTTAGTGCTTACGACTGGAGTTCCTTTTTCTACAAAAAAGTTTACAATATTGACAGACTCTCTTAAAAGCCCACCACCGTTTCCTCTTAAATCTAAAACAATTTTATTGGCACCTTTTTCTTTTAACTTATTAAATGCACCTTTTACTTCAGCGCTAGCAGACTCTGTAAATCCCCCTAGTCTGATGTATCCAATACTATCACTTACCATTCCTGAATAAGGAACATCTTTAATCTTAACCTCTTCACGTGTCACTATTTTTGTAAGTAATTTTTCAGTTCCTGGTCTTTCAATAACAAGTTCTAAAGTAGTTCCTGGTTGACCCAATAAAAACTCTCTTATTTCTGATGAATTTTTTCCTGAAGCATCATTCCCATCAACTTTGATAATTTTATCACCTGCCATTAATCCAGCCTTGTCAGCTCCAAAGCCTTCGTAAGGTTCAGCTATGATTACATTGTCTCCTTTAGTTTGTATTACAGCTCCAATTCCACCATACATTCCGGTAGTCATCATTTTGTAATCTTCCATTTTAGATTCTGGAATGTAGTTTGTGTAAGGGTCTAAGGACTCTAGCATTGCATCAATCCCAGTTTTCATTAAGTCTCCAGGGTTAGCATCATCTACGTAATAGATATTTAATTCTCTAAAAAGTGTAGCAAAAATGTCTAGGTTTTTAGATACTTCAAAATAACTCTCTGTAAAACCAACAGTGAATACAGATGCAATTGTAATTGAAAATATCGCTACTATTTTGGTGATTCTTTTTTTCATAATATCTAATTTTTATTCGTCTTGTTGTTCTAACGAAGAAGAACATTTAGTGTTACACAAAGTACGTTAAGAAAACTTATCTTTTTTAAAATTTAAGAAACTTTATGATTTTATTTAAACCTCTCATTCTCTGTTGTTGTTTTAGTTTTAAGGAACAGGGTCGTATCCGTTCCCACCCCAAGGATGACAAGAAAATATTCTTTTTAAAGAGATCCATCCGCCTTTAAAAGGACCGTATTTATTGATTGAGTCAATACTATACTGAGAACAAGTTGGGTTGTACCTGCAATTTTGACCTAATATTGGAGAAATACTTAACTGATAAAATCGGATAAGGAAAATAAATATTTTACTGGCTAACCACTTCATTTACTTCTGCTAAACGTGTTAAAAGCACCTTTATTTTGTCATTAATTTGACTATAGGCTAAAGTTTCTTTAGAGCTATAAATAAACATTAAATCTAATTCTAAATCATTCACTTTTAAATTGTCTTTAAGTTGAGAGTTATTTAATCTGTATGCCTCTCTAATTCTTCTTTTAATTAAATTTCTATTTACTGCAAGTTTAATGTTCTTCTTAGATACAGTTACACCAGCATTTATTGATATGCCTGTTAGGTCATTTTTTTTGACATAAATTACTCTTATCGGGAAAGCATTAATTGACTTTCCTTTTTTAAAAAGATACTCAATATCTTTTTTACTTTTCAGCTTTTCGTTTTTAGAATATTTATTATTGATAATCATAATTGGATGCAAATGTAATAGATAAAAAGTGCTTTATTGATTTGATGATTTAGTTTATAGTATTTGTTACATTTGTTTACATTAATTATTAGCGCTATTCTACAATTATTAATTGATATTGACGTAAATTTATTCCTGTTTTTAAACGGGACACACTCTCCGTTTTGGGATGTTATTTTTTATTGGGTAACAGGTAAAACGTTTTGGATCCCTTTTTATATAGGGATACTCTACTTAACCTATTTAAAGTTTGGGTGGAAAACGCTAATTGTTTTACTCTTTTTTGGATTGCTAATTTTGATTGGTGATAGAAGTTCTGTAGAGTTATTTAAAAATGTGTTTGAACGTTTAAGGCCTAACCATAATCCGATGCTGGTAGGTTTGGCACGTTATGTAGATGGTTGTGGTGGTGCAGGACAGTTTGGATTTGTTTCCTCTCATGCAACCAATAGTTTCGCATTGGCTGTATTTACAGGTTTAATACTAAGAAGTAAATTCAGATTTATTGTGCCGTTTATGCTGTTTTGGGCCACGTTAGTTTCTTATAGTAGAGTATATGTTGGAGTTCATTATCCTGCAGATATATTGGGCGGAGCTATGTTGGGAGCAGTAGTAGCATTTTTAGTGTTTTGGCTTTTAAAGCTTGTTAATCAAAAATTCAAATTAAATTTGGGTGACTTATGATGAATATGCTTGCTGTATTTATTGGTGGTGGATTAGGTTGTCTTTTTAGATATGGGATCTCTAAGTTAGCCCTGAAGACGATTAATACGAACTTTCCTTTAGGAACTTTTATTTCAAATATTTTAAGTTGTATTGTTTTAGCTATTGCAGTAATCTATTTTAGCGGAAAATTTTCTGGTAATATGGCTTTAAAACTTTTTGTTATTACTGGATTTTGTGGCGGTTTTAGTACTTTCTCTACTTTTAGTTTAGAAACTGTTGAACTACTAAAAATGGGTAACTATACAATTGCACTCTTAAATATATGTTTAAGTGTTGTTGTTGGAGTATCCCTAATATTTTTCATTTTAAAAAGTCAATCATAATGAGATTAACAATATTATTAAGCCTTATCATTTCTTCTTTAGTTGGGTTTTCGCAAAAGCAAAAAGAAAAGAAAAACGAAAAACCAAAATTGGTTATTGGAATTGTAGTTGATCAAATGCGATATGACTATTTAACTAGGTACTGGGATAAGTATGGCGAGGGTGGCTTTAAAAAGCTGATTAATGGAGGGTTTAATTGTAAGAATACCAATTACAATTACATGCCAACCTATACTGGGCCGGGGCATGCGTCTATTTATACAGGAACCACACCAGAAAATCATGGGATTATAGCAAACAACTGGTATAACAAGGTTTTAAATAGGGGTACATATTGTACTGGAGACTCTAACGTAAATACTATTGGTAGTGAAAGCTTAAATGGAAAGATGTCTCCAAAAAACTTATTAAGTACAACTATTACTGATGAGTTAAAATTAGCAACAAACAATCGTGGAAAAGTAATTGGAATGTCAATTAAAGATAGAGGCGCTATTTTACCTGCTGGACATAAAGCTGATGCTGCATATTGGTTTGATGGGGGAGATGTTGGAAAGTGGATTTCTAGCACTTTTTATATGGAAGACTTACCAAGTTGGGTTCAGAAGATTAATGAGAAAAATAATCCTGATAAATATTTACAAACAACTTGGGAGACTTTATATCCTATAGAAACTTATACAGAAAGTATTGCTGATGATAATAAATATGAAGGAACATTTAATGGAGAAAAAGCACCTGTATTTCCTCATGATTTGCCTGCTTTAAGAGATAGTAATTACAACTATAGTTTAATAAAATCTACCCCTTATGGTAATACGATATTAAAAGAATTGGCTTTAGCTGCTATTAAAGAAGAGAAGCTTGGGCAAGATGAGTTTGCAGATTTCTTAACAGTTAGTTTTTCTTCACCAGATTATATTGGTCATCAATATGGACCAATGTCTATAGAGATGGAAGATACTTACTTGAGATTGGATAAGGATATTGAAGAGATGATGACTTACTTAGAAAATAATTTCGAAAAAAATGAAGTGCTTATCTTTTTAACTGCAGATCATGGTGCAGTTAATGTTCCTCAGTATTTAATTGATAATAATATGCCAGCTGGTTATTTTGAATTAGGAGATTTTAAAACTGGATTAAATGAATTTTTAAAAGGAAAGTATAAATCAGATAGCATTGTTGCTAATGTGTCAAATTATCAAGTGTTTTTAAATCATAAATACATTGCTAAAGTTGGGTTGGATGTTATATCTATTGAAAATGACATTGCTAGATTTGGACTTTCACAAAGCGGAGTTTCAAAAGTAGTTACAGCAAGCGGTTTAAGGTCAACAGAATTTTCTGATGGAATTTTAGCAAATGCTCAGAGAGGATTTCATCAAGTTAGATCTGGAGATGTGCTTTTTGTTTTAGAGTCGGGTTGGATTCCTGCAGGATATTCAACAGGAACTACTCATGGTTCTCCTTATAGTTATGATACGCATGTTCCATTGTTGTGGTATGGCTCAGGTGTTAAAAAAGGAGAATCAGACAAGTATATTGTTATTCCAGATATCGCAGCAACTGTGGCTGCAATATTAGAAATTCAAACACCAAGTGCTTGTACAGGAGTTCCTATTCAAAAAGCAATTAAGTGAGATATTACATTTGTCTAGTAGTTCTATTGGGTCTATTTTCATCTTGTTCTGAGGATGAATCACGGTCAGAGGTTTTTTTTCAAGAAGATGTTGAGGCGGTATCGGATGAAACTGTTCATGAATTGAAGGATGAGGAGATAGATTTTGCAGATTTTTATTATAAATTTTCAGCAACCATAGAGTCTCAAAACTATCAAATTTTCAATGGTTTTATACATCCCAATTTAGGGTGTTATATTATTGAGTCGCCAGGAGCAATGCCTGTTTTTACAAACGT
>CAJWVX010000079.1 GCA_913048175.1 uncultured Flavobacteriales bacterium
TGTAATCTTGGCGTTTTTAAAATGGATTTTGGTCTGCCAATTGTTGTTGCAGACTTTGATACGCCTCCAATTGGTTGCGCACCTTTTACTTACACCTTTAACAATACTAGTCTTATACAATCTAACACCAATTACTTTTGGGAATTTGGAGATGGAAATACAAGTACCTCTTCAAATCCTTCTCATACTTATCTACAATCAGGTACCTACATAATAACATTAGTGCTAACAGATAATGCAACATGTAACCTATCAGATAGTATTCAGAAAGAAATAATTATACTAGGAGATACATCTTATAACATCCAAGATGAATATTTATGCTTAGGGGAAACTGAACAAATTGGACTTCTACCATCTCCCTCACCATCTATAACCTATTCATGGTTTCCTTCAACATTCCTTAGTGACAGTTCAATTTCAAACCCATTTTCAACACCTGACTCTACAATCAGTTATAATCTATTGATATCTAATGGAGTTTGTACCGATACTATTTATCAAACAGTAAACATTAACAACCCTACCCTTGAAACTTCTAATGATACAACTGTATGTAAAAATCAAAGTGTACAGATTTGGGCAAATTCATTTGGTACGAGTAATACTTTTATATGGTCATCTAATATCCAATTTTCTGACACTCTAAATTCAAGCCTTTTAGATTCAACCTTAACGATTAGTCCAATTACTAACACTACATATTATGTGTTAGCTTTAACTGGAAATTGTCCAACCATAGATAGCGTTTTAATTAACTATGCAGGATTTACAATCCAAACATTTAACGATACCATTTGCGAAGGAGAGCAAATTATTATCAACTCAACAACACCATCCAATCAAACCCTTACATATAGCTGGAGTCCATTAACAACAATTGTTTCAGGTGATAGTACAGCTTCTCCGACAGTAAGTCCAACTACAAATACTACTTATTATATTCACGTTCAAAACAGTTTAGGCTGTATTGTAAATGATTCTGTTCTTGTAACTGTTGTTCCTGAAATTACTATTTCTGGTGGTGATACAACTACAACTTGCGACACAACTACTTTAGAGATATCAATTACATCTGGTACGGCTAATTCTATAACTTGGTCAACCAATAATCAGTTTACAGATACACTTAATACAAATATTTTAGACTCTAGCCTATTTGTAAACTTACCTGATACAACGATATACTATGTTATAGTCAAAAATCAAGAATGTTCAGCTATTGATAGCTTTTTAGTTTACAATAAAGGCTTTAGCATTCAAACATTTAATGATACTATTTGTGAAGGAGATCAATTAACAATTAATTCAACTACAACCTCCAACCAAGCGCTAACCTATAATTGGACCCCCTTAAATTCAATTGTAAGTGGAACAAACTCTCCCACTCCAATAGTTAACCCAACTGTTACTACTACTTATTTTGTAACTGTTGATAACAATTCAATTTGTACAGTTAATGATTCTCTTACTGTAGAGGTTGTTCCTAATATTTTATTAAGTGGTGCAGATACCACTACAACTTGTGACACTACAACTCTAGAAATATTTTTAACCACAGGAAATCCTAGTTCATATATTTGGTCAACCAACATTTTTTTTACTGACACCTTAAACCCTAATACTCTAACTTCTACATTAATAGTTGAACCAAAAGATACTACAAGATATTATGTGTTAGTTACAAACGGAACTTGTTCTCAAATAGACAGTTTCCTGGTAAATTATATAGGTTTTAATTTATCTGTCTCAGATACTAGTGTTTGTGCTAAGGAAAATGCGATTTTAAATGTAACACCTACCCCTTCTCAAGTATTAACATATAGTTGGTCACCAACATCAGAAATAATTAGTGGAGATACAACATATTCTATAATTGTTAACCCTAGCACAACTACAACTTATACCGTTTTAGCACAAAACAATTTAGGTTGTATTAATTCTACAACTTCTACAGTTTCTGTTTCTACGTTTGTTCCTAACACGATGAGTGTTTTCGCAGATAAAGACACCCTATTAAATGGAGAATCTACTCAGATTCATTTTCTTCCTACTACTGGTTTTACTTATCAATGGACTCCTCCAATCTATTTAAATAACGATATTATTCCAGAACCTATTACTACACCAATACCTCCGTCTATAACAACTTACACTGTTGAACTTTCGGAAATAAGTACTACATGTAAATTTAATAAAACCATTACAATTTATGCCTATGAAATTGTATGTGGTGAGCCTAATGTTTTTATTCCAAATGCATTTACACCAAATGGTGATGGTGAAAATGATATTCTTTTTGTGAGAGGCAGAACTGTTGAGAAAGTAGCCTTAAAAATTTATGATAGATGGGGGGAATTGGTTTTTAAAACTGACAAACAATCTGTTGGTTGGGATGGTAAATACAAAGATGTTTTAGTTGATCCAGGAGTATTTGTTTATCACTTAGAGTTAACCTGTATTGATGGGCAAGAATATTTTAAGAAAGGAAATGTTACTGTAATTAGGTAATGAATGAGCGAATGCTATAATGATTAAATGAAAAAAGAATTTAAAATATTAATAACTTCCTTCTTGCTTCTTGTCTCTTGCTTCTCGTTTGGGCAAGACATCCATTTCTCTCAATTTTATAATTCGCCATTAAATTTAAATCCAGGATTAATTGGTGCTTTTAAGGGTGAATTCAGATTAGTCGCCAATCAACGTAACCAATGGAGTTCAGTAACAACTCCCTACTCTACTTACGGCTTAAGTGTAGATGCAAAAAGAATTTTCAACTCACCTATTGGAGCAGGAATTGCAGTTTATCAAGATAAGGCTGGAGATGGTGAATATAGCACGTTACAAATAGCATTGGGTGGTACTTACACTATTCGACTAAAAGATACAACTCAAAGTGTGAGCTTTGGAGTTCAACCAGCTTTTACGCAACGAAGTATAAATTATGCCAATCTACAATTCGATAATCAATATAACGGTGTTCAATATGACCCAAACCTAGGTAATGGAGAAAGCTTTTCTAATGATGGAAGAACCTACCTTAATTTACATGGAGGTATTGCATGGAACTATGAAATTAAACAACGAAAAGCATTAGGAGCAGGAATTGCAGTTCATAATATCATTAAACCACAACAATCTTTTTTTAATGAGAATATTCCTTTACACCAACGATACACGATAAATGTAAATGGCTTATTTAGAATTAGTGATAAAATTGATGCATTACCCCACATAAACTGGCAAAAACAACATAAATTTCAAGAAATAATTTTTGGTGGACAAGGAAAATACCATCTGAACAATGGCAACTACAAGGCTCTTTATGCAGGCGTTTGGTATAGAAATTCAGATGCAATGTATTTTAATGCAGGGTTAGATTATCACGATTTTCATTTTGGAATTAGTTATGATTTAAACCTTTCTTCATTAAAAGTTGCCAGTAACAGAAAAGGTGGTTTTGAGTTTTCTCTTATTTACATTATACAACGATACAAACCTGATATGAGACGTTATAAATATTGTCCTGATTATATATGAGTATCATGTTTAAAAATTTTAAGTTTAAAGTCATTTTTGCCTCTAATTTTTCTGCAATCACTCTAAGTGGATTTCAAGGACTTTTTACTAAGTCTATTCTTTTTTACTTTTTACTATTTATATTCAACTTTCACCTTAATGCTCAAACTGAAAAAGATTGGGTAAGAAATGGGGATGATTTAATAGAAAACTATAAGGATTATTTCGGAGGATCTTTGTGGTACAAAAAAGCATTGGATAAAGATTCTACCGTTTTAGAAACCGTTTATAAATATGCTGAAGCGTTAAGATGGTATAATGATTACGCTAATGCCGAATCAAAGTATTTCTATATCTACAAAAGAGATAGAGGAAGACTTTTTCCTTTAGCTCCATTTTGGTATGCAACCATGTTAAAATACAACGGTAAATATGTGGAAGCCAAAAAATCATTTAAAAGAAGTAAACGTCACTTTAGTAGAGACAAGAAAGGATATTACTATTTAAAAGTAGTAAACGAAATAAAATCATGTGAGGAAGCACTCAAAATAATGAAAGATTCTATTCCTGTTGATATTAAAAATATGGGAGATGAGATTAATACTTATAGCAGTGAACTTGGTGGAACGTTGTTAGATGATTCTACAATCATTTATTCTTCATTAAGAGATGAAAAGATGAAAGATAACAATGAAATTTCGGACACGTCTTTATACTTAGTCCGTCTTTTTAAAGGAAGTAAAGAAGGTAATGTTTGGAGAATGGATTCTCTTTTAAACGAAAAAATAAACGAACCTAACTTCAACATTGCTAATGGTAGTTTAAATCCTAAAGGCACAACTTTTTATTATACCAAATGTGACAGAAGCTACAACTGTGATATTTATGCAATTAATTATAAGGAAGAAAAATGGGAAACTCCATACAAAGTTAGTGGTTTAAATATTGATGGTTATACTACTACACAGCCTTCTATTACAGAAATTGAAAATAAAGAAGTTATTTTCTTTTCATCAAACCGCCCTGGAGGAAAAGGCCAAATGGACATTTGGTACTCAAGAAAGAATAATAATGGTGAATTTATGGCTCCTGCCAATGCCGGAAATACAATTAACACTATTGAGGATGAAGTAACTCCATTTTACTACCCTAAAGACTCTGCCTTATATTTCAGTTCTAATTGGCATTTTGGATTAGGTGGTTTCGATATTTTTAAATCAAAATCAGATATTATCACTTTTGATAAGCCAAAAAACGTTGGATACCCAATAAACACAAGTACAAACGATTTCTATTATAACATTAGAAACAACACCGCGTTAATTACATCCAACAGAAAAGGCTCTTACACAAAAAAAGGAGAAACCTGTTGTAATGATGTCTGGATTTACGAAATTCCTGATACAGTAGAAACTGTTTTTACAACATTAGAAAAACTCAACAAATATTTACCAGTTAGATTGTTTTTCCACAATGATAATCCTAACCCACGCACTAGAGATACTTTAACAAACTTAAACTATATGGCAACATACAAGTCATATACAAGATTATATGGTGAGTATAGAAAGGAGTATTCAAAAGGCCTTAAAAACGAAGATGAACAAGATGCTTTAGCTGATATTGAAGATCTATTTAGTGAAAAAATTGATAAAGGAGCTTCAGATTTAGCTCTATTCACACCATTACTTCAAAAAGAACTAGAAAATGGTAAATCGGTTACTTTAACGATAAAAGGGTTTGCGAGTCCATTGTCTAAATCTGACTATAATGTGAATTTAACCTTACGTAGAGTTTCTAGTTTAATTAACTATTTAAGTGAATATGAAAAAGGAATCCTTCTACCCTACATTAATGGTACTGCCGAAAATGGGGCTAAATTAGATTTTATAAAAGTTCCTTTTGGAGAGTACCAATCTGCAACGATTAGTGATGATGTAAAAGATACAAGAAACTCAGTTTACAGCCCTGGAGCTGCTTTAGAACGTAAGATTGAAATAATTGCCATACAAACTAATGATACAAATCAAGTTGCTATGGATGGATCTGAATTAGAAAAATTACCTATTCTTACTTTTCAAGACTCAGTAATTGATTTAACAATTGGACAGACTAAAAAAGAAATCAAAATAATCAATAACGGTGAAGCTCCATTAAAGATATTCTCAGCCACCTTTAGTTGCGATGGATTTACAATTGATTTACCTGGTTTAGAAATTCCAACTTTTGAACCTGCTACTCTAAATTTAACATACAACCCAAAAGAATATCTACCAAAAACATGTACTGTCGAATTTTTAACGAACACCATCCCTAATAAAATTAGGGTGGAAATTATTATTGAATAATGAAATACTTAACTCTATCTATTCTTCTAGTTCTATCTTCAACTCTTTTTTCACAAGAGAAAGAAGATTACTTAAAAACACTAAAAAAACATAGAGTAGAAATGGATATAGAATTTGGAGATACTTCAACTTCCATCCTGCCAAATGAAATGGTTTTAAATTTCAAGCATTTAAATTACTTTAAACCTAATCCAAAATACAATATAACTGCAGATTTTAAAAAAGAAATTGGAAAAGAATTTACAATGACTACCTCTTCAGGGAAAAAGAAACTGTTTAGACAATATGGTATCCTTAGTTTTAAAATTGATAAAAGAAAACATCTGCTTCCAATTTATCAGAACATTAAATTGATGAAAACTGAAAAGTATAAAAACTATATCTTCATACCTTTTACCGATCTAACTAATGGAGAAGAAACTTATGGTGGTGGTAGATACATAGAAGCAGAAATTCCAACTGAAGACACCTTTCAATTAGATTTTAATTATGCTTTTAATCCTTACTGTCATTATACAACAGGATACAACTGCCCTATTCCCCCAAAAGAAAACTTTTTAGAACTTAGAATTGAAGCTGGAGAGAAGACTTTTATAGATAAAAAAAAATAATCCAATTATTATGTATTTTTGAAAAATGAAATATATTATCCTTTTAATTTCACTTACATTCTTTTGTTTATTAACATTTGGCCAATTATCAGAAGAAGACAAAACAGAAATTGAAACTCTAAAAATCACTATTGAAACTGCAAATCATGACTCTGATGTTGTTAATGCATATAAAGATTGGGATAATTTAATTTTTCGATCCGACCCTAAACTTGATTTAGAAATTAATCAAAAGATTGAAAAAGTATGTGAAAAAAACCTGACACATGATTTAAATGATAGAGAAAAAACCTTTTTTAAGTCTAGTATTTCCAATGCCTTTAACAATCTCGGAATTAGTTATACCGATTTTGGTGATTATGCAACATCATTAAAATATTATTCAAAAGGAATTGAAATCGCTAAAGAACTAAATGACAAAGAACTAGAAGCAAACTTTCTAAACAATTTAGGAAATATTTATGGAGATTTGGGTGAACTTGAAAAATCAATTGACTTTTATGAACAAAGTTTTGCAATACGAGAAGAATTTGGTGATGAGAGAAAAAAAACAATCTCATATGTCAATATAGGGTCGGTATATTCTGAAATAGGAGATAATGAAAGAGCAATGAGCTACTTTTTAAAAAGTTTAGAAATTGATCGAAAATATGAAGACAATGAAGGTATAGCTATAGCACTAGGTAATATAGGAGATATTTATTTAGATAAAGGACAATTCAAAAAAGCTCTAGATTACTATTATGAAGCACTTGAAAATCAAAAAAAAATCAAAAAAATAGAAGGAATATGCTCTATGACAAACAATATAAGTAGAGTCCTTTTAAAACAAAAAAAATATAAGGAAGCTATTGAGTTAAGCAAAAAGAATTTAACTCGAGCAAAAAAAATGGGTGGTATTTTTGAAATGGAAGATGCTACTTATATTTTATATCAATCTTTTCAAAAAATAGGTGATTTTGAAAATGCTTTGAAAATGCACGAACAATACACCATTCTTGAGGATAGTATTGGAAGTGAAAATAACAAAAAAGAAATGTTAAGGCATGAGTTAAAATCGACTTATGAGCAACAAAAATCTCTTGATGATGCAGAAAATGATAAATTAATAGCTATAGAACAAGAAGCAAAAAAGAAGCAAACTATCATAACTATAGCTACAATATTTATATTAATGTTAGTGATCTTCTTTTTATTTTTTGTTTTCAATCGTTTGAGAATAACTAAAAAACAAAAATTTATAATTGAAGAACAAAAAAAAATAGTTGATGAAAAAAACAAAGAAATTACAGACTCTATTAATTATGCAAAGCGTATACAGAATGCAATTTTGCCACCAGCAAAAATAGTTAAAGAGTATTTACAAGATTCGTTTATTCTTTATAAACCAAAAGATATAGTAGCAGGTGATTTTTATTGGTTAGAGCAGAAAGAACATAAAGTTCTTTTTGCTGCTGCTGATTGTACTGGGCATGGAGTGCCAGGAGCTATGTTAAGTGTTGTTTGTAATAATGCCTTAAATCGTTCTGTTCGTGAATATAATCTTACTGAACCAGGTGAAATATTAGACAAAACAAGAGAGATTGTAATAAAAGAATTTGAAAAAAGCGATGAAGATGTAAAGGATGGAATGGATATAGCCTTATGTAGTTTGGAGGGAAATACACTAAAATATGCTGGTGCGAACAATCCTCTATGGATAATAAGAAATAACGAATTAATAGATATTAAATCCAATAAACAACCTATTGGTAAATTCTACAATCCATTACCTTATACTACTCATACTATTAACTTAGAAAAAGGAGATAGTATATATATCTTTTCTGATGGTTATGTTGATCAATTTGGTGGAAAAAAAGGAAAGAAATTTAAAGCTAAAACCTTCAAAGAGTTATTGCTATCGATTCAAGATAAATCTATGGAAGATCAAAAAAGTACTATTGATCAAACATTTGAAACCTGGAGAGGAAACTTAGAACAAATTGATGATGTTTGTATTATAGGTGTAAGGTTATAAAAAAGTTTCTTCCTTTTATTTTTTTTTACTTAAGAACTAACTAAACTCTATACGTATCAGGTTTCCAGTTTTGTATTGCTTTCTTGATACCATTTTCAGATAACTTTTCTTTTACAGCTCTATCAGCTAAAGCAACATACTCATCATCCGATGCAAATCTTAACCCTATTACCTGTCTAATTGTTAAATTGTTATTCATCGGTTTCCCGCTTAAAATAAAAGCCCTTAAACTCTCTTCAGCATTTATAGCTCTGTCTTGTGCTTTTAAAGCAAAGCTTCTTATATAGAACCACATAAACAACATAACTACAGATATTAACACTAATAACGAAGCTGAATAATAATTATCCTTAGCTGAATTAATTAAATTCATTATAGAGCCAACAATTAGAGCAAATATCGCCAATGCTGTAAATCCATGATAACCAAAAATTAATCTTTTATGCGTTTTAAAATTTTGTTGTTCCATTTTATAATTTATTCTAGTTAAAAATCAAAGTTAGTTTAAAAAACTAGTGCAAAAGAAAAGCCCATTCGAAAGAATGGACTTTTCAATTTTAATGTATAATTCTATTGAAAAACTTCGTCACCTAATTTAGTGTTTTGTTCAACAGAAGTTACATTCATATCAAAAACCTGCGGGCCTGCCGCTTGGTTAATTTTATGCGCGTAATTAACACCACCTACAACTTTATAGTCATAAAACTTAGTAACTGATGTCATAGATCCTCCACCTTGTTCTTCTGGCATTTCAGAAACTTGCATCGCTTTAACTTGCATACTTGTTTCAAGATCATACCATTCGGTTTCTTTAGATCCACTCTTTTTTGTTACTTCAATCTTGTAAGCATCTTTACCTTCAACTGGTTCAACACCTAATAAAACATATACATTTCCCGAAGTTTTATAATCAATATCTCCAAACATTTTAGAGCTTGATTTTAGCTCTTCTAACTCTTCTCCTTCAACATCATTATTTCCTTGCATACCAGAAACCTTACCTTTTGTTCCATCAAAAGTTTGTTTTTGAACAACCATCGCTCCCATAGTAATTGCTAAAGCAAATTTATTTGGTGCTTTTTGATATCTAGTAAAGTTAAGTGTTTGTCCCTGCATAGAAGCTTCCATTTTAACAGTTACATCTTTAATTTTCTTTAACTTCTTGGATAAATCTTTTCCTGGAGCCATTCCGTATTTTGCAACAATATATTTATCCAACACATTTTCAGCAGTCATTCCTTCTGGAGCTGGCTTTAATGGTTCAACCCATTCATTTCCTGAAGCATCATAAAAATCAACTTCTTTACTTGCAGCAAAAGGTTTTAATATTTCAGCCACCTCTCCTTTATTACCTACAACTAAAATGGTCATATTTTCTGGCTTAATGTACTTTTTAGCCATTGCCTGAACATCATCAACAGTTACTGCAGCTAAATTTTTCAAATAATTTGCATAATAATCATCTGGTAAATTGTACCGATCTTTATTAATTGCAAAACGTGCAATGGTTTGAGGATCTTGCAAACTATAAGCGAAAGTTCCAGTCATATATTTAATCATATTACTTAATTCTTCCTCAGAAACTTTTTCATTACAAATTCTATCCAACTCAAGTTTAAATTGAACGATAGAACTATCAGTAACTTCATTTCTCACTTTAGCACTTGCTCCAAATATTCCTACCAATTTATCTGCCCTTAAACTTGATCTAGCGCCATAAGTATATGCATGATCTTCTCTCAAGTTCATATTTAAACGAGACATAAATCCACCACCTCCAAGTATAGCATTCATTACTTTTGCTTTAATAGCATCAGGGTTATTTTGTTTTAAACTAATAGGGTGACCAATATTTATAACAGATTGAACAGCTCCTTCTTTATGTACAAAAGCAACTTCATTTTTTTCAGTCGGCATTGGGGTTCTGTATTTATGTCTTGGTACAATTCCTCTTTCCCATTTTCCAAAATATTTTTCGGTTAAAGCCTTCACTTCTTCAACTGTAACATCACCAACAACAGCTAAATAAGATACATTTGGCTTAAAATAGGTAATATAATATTCATTACATTTCTCTAAAGTAACCTTCTCAACTGAAGCTTCTGTTGCAACCTCTCCGTAAGGATGATCTTTACCATAAGCTAAAACTGCTCTAGCATTTGATGCAATTGCATCAGGATCATCTTTAGTTGAAGCTATACCAGAAAGCATTTGTTTCTTCAATTTATCTAACTCCTCTTGTTTAAATTCCGCATTCATTACAACATCAGACATCATGTCTAACAATTTTTCTTGATGCTTTTTTAAAGAACCACCATAAACACGATTACTGGATGAACTTAGTCTTGCTCCGATAAAATCTATCTCTTCGTCAAATTGTTGTTTTGTTCTGTTTTTAGTTCCTCTTTCCATTAACTGACCTGTTAAATCTAAATAGCCAGCCATATCTCCTTCCAATACAGGATCAACATTTAAGGATAGAGAATAAGCTACTTTAGGTAATTTGTGATTTTCAACAACAAATACCTTTAAACCATTCTCTAAAGTGAACTTTTCAATTTTTCCCAATTTAATCTCTGGTGCAATTCCTGCAACGGGTCTTTTACTTCTGTCTAGTTTTTGAGCAAATGCAACCGAAGTTACTGCCAACACTAATACAAGTGATAATATCTTTTTCATATCTATAACTTTTAAACTTCGTATATTATTTTGTCTTTTCTTTAACTTCCTGTTGAGCTGATTGCTCTTTTTTCTTAGGTACGTAATGTAAAACAACTCTATTATCTTTTCTAAAATATTCTTTAGCTACTCTTTGAATATCTTCTCTAGTTACCTTCATATATCTATCAACCTCATTGTTAATAAGGTTAGCATCACCATAATAAACAGCATAGTTTGCTAAGCTTTCAGCAATCCCTTCAATTTTAGAGTTTTTAGAAACCATATCGTTTTCAATCTGATTCTTTAATTTTTGAAATTCTTTTTCAGAAATTAATTCATTTTGAACTTTCTCAACCTCTGCATCTATAGCTAATTCTAAAGACTCTAAAGAAACTCCCATATTAGTAATACCAAACATTAAAGCCATTCCTGGATCTTCTGATGGAAAAGGAAAAGCTCCAACATAAACAGCTTTTTCTTGTTCATCTATAATGCCTTTCTGCATTCTTGAACTTTTTCCTTGAGATAATATTTGTGCTAACATATCAACAGCATAGGCATCAGGGGTTCCTTGTGCCGGAGTATGGTATCCCATCATTACTGCTGGTAATTGAATGTTATCTTCAACAACATCTCTTACTTCTTTGTGTTTAATTGGTTCTTTTATAGATGGCCTGTGCATTTTCTTTGTTCCTTTAGGAATAGTAGAAAAGTATTTTTCAATCCATTTTTTCAGTTGCTTCTTATCAAAGTCTCCAGCAATAGAAAGTGTCGCATTATTTGGAACATAGTAAGTTTTATAAAACTCTCTAAATTCCTCAATTTTTGCCTCATTTAAATGGTCTAAAGATCCAATAGGTACCCAGCTATATGGATGAACCTCAAATGCTCGACTAAACATATTTGGTAAAAAAGAACCGTAAGGAGTATTTTCATAACGTTGTCTATACTCTTCTTTCACAACTTCTCTTTGAGTCTCTACACCTTTTTCATCAATTTTAGCATGTAACAATCTCTCAGACTCTAACCATAAACCTAATTCTAATTGATTAGAAGGTAAAATTTCATAATAAAATGTTCTATCAAAAGATGTGTTCGCATTTAAAATACCTCCATTACTTTGTACAATTTTCATATATTCACCTCTCCCTATATTTTCAGAACCTTCAAACAGTAAATGCTCAAAAAAGTGTGCAAAACCTGTTCTTTTTGGATCTTCATTTTTAGAGCCAACATGATACAGTACAGTTACTGCTACAATTGGAGTAGAATGATCTTCATGTAAAATTACATTCATCCCATTTTTAAGTTTGTATTCTTCAAACTCAATCTTTGACTGAGCATTAGTGCTTAATATCCCAAAACACAAGGCAGCCGACAATAAAACTTTTTTCATATTTAAATTTTTATTTTCTAATTTGATTTGCGAATATAAATATTACTAAAGAGCTTAACTAACAAGAATTACACAAATGGTAAAATATTAATACGAGTGGTTAAAATAAGCCAAAAATCTAAAGTCTGAAGTGTTTAAATATATTTTTAATTTAAGAAGATAAGAACTTCCGACTTCTAACCCTAAACTTCACTCTTCGCTACAATATATTGCCACATTTTTAGTTACTTTTGAAGCCCATCAAAATTAACTGGAGTTAGTGATTTTAAAAAAAATTCTTCATATAGTAATATTTATATTCGTTACAGTTGGAGCATATGCTCAACAAACTGCAACAGTATCTGGGACCCTCAAGAATTCTAAAGGTGTTGCCTTAGAAAATGCAAACATTTCTATAGTTGGTGTTTCAAGCGGAACTAAATCTGATAGAAATGGAAAATTTAACCTTATAATTCCTGCTAATGTAGATGTTAAGATTGGTATAACTTACATAGGTTTTACTACAATCTTAAAAACTTTTAACCTAAAACCTAATGAACAAAATAATTTCTCTCCCACTTTAGAAAATAATGCAACTAATATTCCTGAATATGAACACGCTGAAGAAGGAAATCGTGGAAGTGCTATGGTTAAAATAGAGCCCAAATTAGTAACGAAATTTACAAGTGCTTCAGGAAGTTTTGAAGCTATATTGAAGACTCTACCAGGTGTTTCATCCAATAATGAATTAAGCTCTCAATACTCTGTTAGAGGAGGAAACTTTGATGAAAATTTAGTTTACGTTAATGATATTGAAGTTTATCGTCCTTTTTTAACTAGAGCTGGAAAACAAGAAGGATTAAGCTTTATCAATTCCAACATGGTATCAGATATTAAGTTCTCGGCTGGAGGATTTGGAGCAAAATATGGAGACAAAATGTCGTCAGTACTTGATGTTACCTATAAAGAGCCTGAAGAATTTGCTGGATCTTTTACGGCAAGCTTACAAGGTGGTGCCATGCATATTGAAGGTGCAAGTAAAAACCATAGACTAACATTTTTAACTGGAGTCCGTTACAAAACAAATCAATATGTATTACAAAGTTTAGATACAGACGGAGAATATCGTCCTTCATTCTTGGATGTTCAAACCTATTTAACTTATGATATTAACGAAAAATGGGAAATAGGTTTTTTAGGTAATATTGCAAAAAACAAGTATAATTTCATTCCTCAAACTAGAGAAACCGAATTTGGAACAATAAATGAATCACTACAATTAACTGTATTCTTTGATGGACAGGAAGTTGATCAATTTCAAACTTATTTTGGAGCAATAAGCAATACTTTTACTCCTAAAGAAGGAACTGAATTAAAATTTATTACTTCTGCTTTTAGTTCTTTAGAAGATGAAGAGTTTGATATTGAAGGAGCTTATAAAATTGATGAACTAGAACGAGATCTGTCCAGTGATAATTTTGGTGATGTTAAATTTAACCGTGGTGTTGGTTCTTTTATGGAACACTCTCGAAATAAATTAGATGCGCAAGTTTTTAATGCCGAGCATAAGGGTAAAAAGATTAAGGGAAACCATACCACTTTTTGGGGTGTTAAATATCAACACGAATATATTAAAGATCGAATTAGTGAATGGGGGTTTATAGATTCTACAGGCTATTTTATTCCTGGAAGTACTGACTATATCGGATACTCTAATTCAGAAGGACAAACAAATCAGCTCTTAGAATTAAACGAAGTTTTAAAATCAGAAATAGAAATTAACAGCAATCGCTACAGTACTTACTTCCAGCGCTCTTGGGCATGGGAAAATGACAGTGTGAACTATACATTAAATGCTGGTGTAAGAGCCGCTTTTTGGGATTTAAATAAAGAATTTATTGTAAGCCCTAGAGCGTCATTTTCAATTGAACCTAACTGGAAAAGAGATTATCTTTTTAGACTAGCTGCAGGAGTTTATTATCAACCTCCATTTTATAGGGAAATGCGTGATTTTGATGGTACCATCAATAAAGAAATTAAATCACAACGATCTTATCAAGCAGTATTAGGGTCAGATTATAATTTTGAGGCTTGGGGCAGACCCTTTAAGTTTACAACAGAGTTATACTTTAAACATATGGAAAATGTAATCCCTTATGAAGTTGATAATGTTAGAATACGTTACTTTGCTACAAACAATGCTAATGCCTATTCTACTGGACTAGACTTCAAAATTAATGGAGAATTTGTAAAAGGTGTTGAATCTTGGTTTAGCATGTCGATAATGAAAACTCAAGAAGACTTAGTAGATGATTTTTATTACACTTATTTAAATAGTGATGGAGATACAATAATTTCTGGTTTTACAGCTAACACAGTTGCCGTAGATAGTATTCGAACTGAACCAGGATGGATTCCAAGACCAACAGATCAACGTGTAAATTTTGCTTTATTTTTCCAAGATTATATTCCAGGATTAGAGAGCTTTAAAATGCATATAGCTCTATACTATGCCACTGGGCTTCCTTTCGGAGCAACAAATAGTCATGATAGATACAAAGCTACTTTAAGACTTCCTCCTTATAGAAGAGTTGATTTAGGATTTTCGTACTTAATAAAAGATGCTACAAAACATAATAAAAGTAAAGTAATTGGAGGATTTAAAAACATTTGGGTAAGTGCTGAAGTATTTAATCTACTCCAAATAAATAACGTTATATCCTATCTTTGGATTAAAGATGTTACAAATAAAACCTATGCCGTTCCTAATTATTTAACCTCTCGTCAAATTAACGTAAAATTCCATTTTGAATTTTAACTGGTTAGAAGATAAAAATAATTATCTAATTTATGTTGGAGACGCTATGTGTTCTTGGTGTTATGGGTTTTCTCCTGAATTGGATAAGCTAATTGAACTTAACCCTAAGCTAGAACTTAAATTAGTAATGGGAGGATTAAGACCCTTCAATACTGAAAAAGCTATTGATATAGCTTATTTCCTAAAATCGCATTGGATAGAGATTAATGAAAGAACCGGACAACCTTTTTCTTATGAAATTCTAAAAGATAAAAGTTTTGTTTACGATACTGAACCAGCATCACGAGCAATAGTTGTTGCTAGAACAATGAATCCTGAAATAGAGTATGCTTTTTTTAAGGCTGTTCAAATGGCTTTTTATAGAGATAATAAAAACACCAATGAATTAGAAACCTATTTACCTATTGCAGCTCAATTTTATTTAGACCTAAATGCTTTTGAAAGGTTCTTTAATTCTGAAGAAATAAAAACAAG
>CAJWVX010000080.1 GCA_913048175.1 uncultured Flavobacteriales bacterium
GAATCCTACTAAAATTATACACTTACCAGATTGGATAAGAAGATTTACCATTTGGTTATTAAGAACTTTTACAT
This sequence comes from uncultured Flavobacteriales bacterium, assembly GCA_913048175.1. Classification (GTDB taxonomy): domain Bacteria; phylum Bacteroidota; class Bacteroidia; order Flavobacteriales_E; family Vicingaceae. The sequence goes on from CAJWVX010000080.1 coordinate 75, forward strand.
CTTCAAAAACCTATGGACCAATAGAGTTTTTTTTGACATTAATGGCAGAAGATAATATTGCAAATTCTTATGGAAATAAAAGACTTGCAAATTATTTTAAATTAGAAACAACAAGTATGAAGAATGAACACTAGTTACAACAAGGTATAAAAAACATAGGGCATTTGTGCGAAAGGGTCTCTGAGTATTAACTAAGTCCGCTAAATATAAAACAACATGAACAAAAAATCAATTCCAAAAATTAAGAAGTCTATGAAGTATCTAAAAATATTAATGTTAACAATGATTTTCTCTAGTGTTAATGCTCAAGAAACAAAATTGCTCCTTAGCAAGAGATTAATATCAAATTTATCTCAGACACCAATAGGTAATAGATTAACTGAAGAAATAAACGGTAAAAAAGAATGGAAAGAAAATTTTAAATATCTAGACAGTATTGAAATTTATAGAATCACATATTTAAGTGATGGTTTGAAAATAAACGGACTTTTGGTTAAGCCCAAGAAAAAAGGAAATTATCCTTGTGTAATTTACAATCGTGGCGGAAATAGAGATTTTGGCTCACTTAAAATTGCTCACGGAGCAATTACACTTGGCCAAATTGCAAAAGAAGGTTATGTGGTAATTGCCAGTCAATATAGAGGAAATGGAGGAAGTGAAGGAAAAGAGGAGTTTGGTGGTAAAGATGTTAATGACATAACTATACTAACAGAAGTCTTAAAGGAAATCGAAACTGCTGATACCAATAGAATTGGAATGTATGGCTGGAGTCGTGGCGGGATGATGACATATATTGCATTAACAAAGACCGATAAAATTAAAGCAGCTGTTGTAGGAGGAGCAGTTTCCGATAACTTTGAAACCATAAAGGATAGACCAGAAATGGAAAAAAATGTTCTCGCTGAGTTAATTCCAAATTATGTTGACAATAAAGATTCTGAATTAGAAAAAAGGTCTGCAATTAAATGGGCTGAAAAATTTCCAAAAGACGTTCCGATTCTAATGTTACACGGAAGTTCTGATTGGAGAGTAAAACCTGAACAAAGCCTAAACCTTGCATTGGTATTTGAAAAGAATAGAGTTCCGTACAGACTTATAATGTATGAAGGTGGCGACCACGGAATTTCTGAATACAAAAAAGAAGTGAATGACCAAGTTCTTAAATGGTTTGATAGATATTTAAAAAATGATGAACAATTGCCAAATATGGAATATCACGGTAGATAAAAACGGTGTACAACAAGCTTTATATTGCATTTTGACTGCAAGCAGTTATCGCTTTTTGACAAGTTGGTAAGTTAGTGCCATAATTTTTGTTAGCAGTTTTTTTAAAACTATTTAGCAAGCTGCATTCTTGCTTTGGGCTTGGTAAAGCTTTACTTATTTGACACTATTTAGCTTGGGAAGCCTTACAAAAAACATTACTTTTAAGCGTTTAACACCTTGGCAAACGCAACATACAGTTGTTATTTCGCATCATAATAATCATAAAGTAATGCCGTTAGGTCACTATGAATATTAAAAAAATTGGAAAAGTATTATTGGTAACGATAAGTATTCATGTAGGACTAATTTTAGCAGTTATTATTTTGTACCTAAGCTTTCTTGGGTATTGGTCTATTAAATATCCTGATCCAATCTGCAATAACACAAATAAAATATTTGACGAATACTCTCCTCAGAGTCAAGAATATAAAACTGAATTATCTAGATTATTAAAGAAAACAGAAAACTTAGAAACAGACTATTGGTTTGACAGGTATATAGATACTAATCATATTAGCATTTTCATTCAAAATGACCATATTTGTGCAAAAGGGTATATTGTAGTAAGTAAAGATAAGCTCAAAAATGATGGTGGTTTTATGACTCATTTAATGGCAGTTAAAGGGTCATCCTATGGCGGTCCTTTGTTAGGTCTCAAATTTGAATTTGGCACAAAAAAAGAAAAGTCAGATATCTTTTTAATAGCTGTAGAAGATATTATAGATTAAAAAAACACTAAGCACAAACTAAAGGATGAAAGATATTGAAGATTATTGTCCTTCTGACAAGCAAGATTGGAGAAGGTGGCTAGAACTGAACCACAATAAAAAAGAAGCAGTTTGGCTCATTTTTTACAAAAAAAAATCTCCTAACTACAACCTCAGCTGGAATGATTCTGTTGATGAAGCCCTATGTTTTGGTTGGATAGATAGCACAAAAAAAACGATTGACAAAGAAAGGTATATCCAGTATTTCAGCAGAAGAAAACCTAATAGCATATGGTCTAAAGTAAATAAGAACAAAGTGGCTTATTTAACTTCTGAAAACCTTATGCAAGAAGCTGGATATAAAACGATTGAAATTGCTAAGGAAAATGGGCTCTTGGTCTATTTTAGATGAAGTAGAAGCGCTTATTATTCCAGAATATTTAAAAAAAGAGTTTAGCCAAACGGCAGGTTCTTTGGAATATTACGAGAGTTTAAGTAATTCGGCAAAGAAAATTCTATTAGCATGGGTTGTTCTTGCTAAAAGACCTGAGACTAAACAAAAAAGAAGTATTGAAATAGCCGAAAATGCTAGTAAAAATCTTAAGCCAAAACAATTCAGATAGAATAAAAACGGCTTAGAATGTAAATAAATTGTATGCGCCCTTTATCCTGTTAAAATTCAATAAAATACGAATTGCTTACCTTTATGAAAACAATGCTTTCAATTCAGTTGCTTCTTCTGGCTTCATTTTACCAGCTATAATTAAACTCAATTGTTTTCTACGCAAAGCTGCCTCAAAACGTGTTTTTTCTAATTCTGTTTCTGGTTTTAATGGAGGAACAGCTATTGCACTTCCGTTCTGATCTACAGCAACAAATGTGTAAATTGCTTCGTTACTTTTTGTTTGCTTCCCTGTAATTGGATTCTCAGTATAAACATCAATAAAAATCTCCATAGAAGAGTTAAAAGCGCGAGAAACTTTTGCTTCCATCGTTACAATAGATCCTAAAGCGATTGATTTTCTAAATTCTACATGATTTACTGAAGCTGTAACAACAACTCGTTTACAATGTCTGTGTGCAGAGATTGCTGCAATATTATCCATCCAATGTAAGAGGTTTCCACCATAAAGGTTATCCAACATATTGGTGTCGTTTGGCAAAACTACTTTTGTTGTAACTGCTAAAGATTCTATTGGAGTTTTCGCTTTCATGTCCTTTTTTTTAGACGACAAAGTTAGCTACAATTCATCTACGAAATCACGAATTAATCGAAAACTATCTGCATATTTTGTTAAGGGTAATGTTTTAGAAATATCATCAACATCATGGTAAGCACTTATCCCTCCCATTAGGTAAATAAAAAAGGAAGGAACTCCATTTTCGGAGAACCAATAATGATCACTATTTGCAGCTTTACCACGTTTTTTAATGAGTGGTAAGTATTTGCCTTCCTCATTAATTTGAATCAATTTATTAAAATGCTCCTCATAAACGCGTCCATTTACAATCATTCCTCCTTCGCTACCCGTTCCCATTAAATCCATATTAAACACAAAGTTTATTTGTGTTAATAGAACAACTGGATGATTTACAAAATATTTTGACCCCACCAAGCCTGATTCTTCAGCACCAAAAGCAATGAAAATTATCGATTTCACAGGAGGTTCTTTCTCTGTATAATGAGTTGCTAAATCTAAAAGCATTGCAACACCACTTGCATTATCATTGGCTCCAGGAAAATAAGTGTGCTCTCCCATTTTTCCTAAATGATCATAATGCGCTGAAAGCAAAATAAAAGAGTCTGGAAATTCAGTTCCCTCAACATATCCTATTACATTCTGAGATTGATACTTAGGTTGCAATTCTTGATCTATCTTTACAGAAATAGACTTAGCAAAATCTGCTAACACACTTCTTTTTACATGTAGTATTGGGTAACTTTTAGCCACGAAGGATAAATGTTGGGTTAGTTTATCTTCTATAAAAATAACTCCTGAAGCTTCTACTACATTTTGTTTTAGCTGTTGAAGCACTTCGCTTTCTGCTACAACATTTTTAACATCTAACACCACAATTTTATTGATAAAGAAGCCTTCGCTAACTATTTTATCTAATTCAATTTTTGTTGAGAAATGCTCACTACTATACCAATAAAGCTCAAAGCTCCCGTTTGCACCTCCAGAAGCTGCATCAACAATAAAATCTTTTCCTGGTATAATTTCTTTTCCATCAACACTTACACTCAATGCTTTTGGAAATGTATTTATTGGGGCATTAAACGCTTGAAAAAATGAACTTCCAAATGACTTTAACCCTTGCTTTTTAAAATGGGTTTCAATAAAATTTGCTGCTTTTTTTTCACCATCATCAACAGCTCCTCTCCCTGCAAAATATTCAGATGTTAATGTGTCAACAACTGCTCTTGCTGAATTAATATTCTGAGAAAAAACAGTTAAAAAAATAAGTTGAAAAAACAGAAATGATATTCCCTTTCTCATGTTTAAAAGAATCTTCTTTCTACTAAACTAGTAAACGTTACAACATGCTCATTGTCAATCTCCCAATCCATAGTTGAATATAGTTTTGTTGCTTCATCTAAAGACAAACAACTATCAATAGATTTAACTAACTCATTGAATGAATTCATATCTTTATTACACAACTCATTCGCAAACAAGTATCTATCATTTAGCGTTAAACTATCCGATAACTTTGCACCAGCTGATTGCTCTATGTCTTCAACTTCAGGAGTTTCTTCTTCAATATCTTCTGGTTGAGTTTCTTCGGCAACAATTGGCATTTCAGAAATTGTCTCTTCAGCAATAACTTTATCTACTTCAACAACAGGTGCTACAAAGTTACTTTTACCTCTCTCATCATGCTTAACTTCCAACAAATACTTTAAAACGGTAAGTGACTCTTGTACTGTATTTACTTTTTTTAAAATGAAACTTACATCTAAAGAAGAAAGATGCTCTTTTGCTGTATAAGAATTAGAATGTTCAACAACATTTTCTAATAAATCGTTTATCTCTTGTCGTAATTGTTCTATTTCCATAACTTCGAAACTTGCAAATTTGTTTTGATAAAATTAAGCAAAATTAACTTCAAAAATAAAATTACCAATGTTTCTGGAAGACACCATAAACCCTAACAAAAAGAAAGGCTGGATTGAGGTTGTTTGCGGCTCTATGTTTTCAGGAAAAACCGAAGAGTTAATTCGAAGAATGAAACGTGCTCAGTTTGCCAAACAAAATGTAGAAATTTTTAAACCCGGTGTAGATACTCGTTATGATGATGAAAAAGTTGTTTCTCATGATGCAAACGAAATCCATTCTACTCCTGTACCTTCTTCATCAAACATACCCATTTTAGCCACTGGTGTTGATGTGGTAGGAATTGACGAGGCTCAATTTTTTGATGATGGCCTAATTGCCGTATGTAACCAACTCGCCAACAGTGGAATTAGAGTTATCGTTGCTGGGTTAGATATGGATTTTAAAGGGATTCCTTTTGGGCCCATGCCTGGACTAATGGCTTGTGCCGAATATGTTACTAAAGTTCATGCAATTTGCATGAAGTGTGGCGATTTAGCAAATCACTCTTATAGAAAAGTAGAAAAAGATGAATTAGTACTTTTAGGAGAGATTGATGAATATGAACCACTTTGCAGATCATGCTATAATCACGCAACTAATACAAAATCTGCTTAACCCTCTTTTTAAGAGGACACAATTATGAGAGAGCTCGTATACGATACTACCTTAGAAATCCATATGGATAATTTAGTGTCAAATCTAAATTATTACAGATCATTACTAAAACCTCACACAAAAGTAATGGTAATGGTTAAAGCCTTTTCTTATGGATTAGGAACTTATGATGTTGCTAAGCTTCTAGAAGAAAATAAAGTTGATTATTTAGGTGTTGCCAATACTTTTGAAGGAATAGAATTACGGAAAGCTGGCATTAAATTGCCAATTATGGTGATGAAACCAGAGGTTGATAGTTTTGATTTAGTAGTAGAATATCAACTGACTCCAACTCTATTTTCTCAGCACGCATTAGAACGTTTAATCGATACTGTTGACAATTCTAAACCTTTAGCTATTAGTATTAAAATAGATACAGGTATGCACCGCTTAGGTTTTGATTCAACCGAAATTTCAGAATTAACTAAAACCCTTAAAGCGAATTCCTTTTTAAAAATAGAAAGTATTTTTTCTCATTTAGCTGCTGCTGAAGACCCTAAAGAAGATGAATTTTCTTGCCATCAAATAAAAACATTTATAAGTATTGCAAATACTATTTCTGAGAATTTTAGTTACCCCATAGATCAGCACATTTTAAACTCTAACGGTATTGTTCGTTTTACTGATTCTCAGTTTGATATGGTTCGATTAGGTATTGGCCTTTATGGCATTTCATCTGATAAAAAAACGCAAAACAACCTATTACCAGCAAGTACCTTAAAGTCGAAAATTGCGCAAATAAAACACATCAAAAAAGGAGAAACTGTTGGTTATAACAGACGTGGTGTTGCTACAGAAAACATAACTATTGCAACCATTCCTGTTGGATATGCTGATGGACTAAATCGCAACTTGAGCAATGGTAATTGGAGTATGATTGTTAATAATCAAAAAGCTCCAATTGTTGGCAATGTTTGTATGGATATGGTAATGATAGATGTTACCAACATCAACTGCAATGTAGGAGATGAAGCCTTCATTTTTAGTGCTAAAAATACCATAATAGAAATGTCCAAATGTATAGGGACTATTCCTTATGAGATTTTAACTTCTTATTCGCCACGAGTAAAAAGAGTTTTTAAATATTGATTTACTCATCAAATTGACTTAAGCAGTAATGCTAAAGGAATTTACTTTGTAACTGTTACTTCTAATGAGGCAGTAACAACTCAAAAAGTAATTGTTAGATAAACACAAATGATTGAAATTAAAAAGGGCTTGAAGCATATGCTTCAAGCCCTTTTTTTAATTTTAAATTATAGATTAATATCCTAAAGCTGTTCTTACCTTTTGTAAAGTCGGTTGTGCTACTTTACGTGCTTTATTAGCGCCCATCTTTAACCTATCCTCCAGTTCCTCAAGATTTTCCATATAATAGTTGTACTGTTCTCTTTCAGTACTAAATTTCTCGCAAATCAACTCAAATAATTCTTGTTTTGCATGGCCGTATCCATAATTACCACCAGCATAGTTTTCCTTCATTTTAGCAATCTGATCTTCTGATGCTAATAATTCATAGAGTATAAAAGCATTACAAGTAGCTGTTTCTTTTGGTTCTTCTAAAGGTGTACTATCTGTTTCGATAGACATAATTTGTTTTCTTAACTTCTTATCAGCTAAAAATATATTAATCAAATTCCCTTTTGATTTACTCATTTTTTCACCATCAGTTCCTGGCACTAACTTCGTATCTTCTTGCACTACCGCTTCTGGCAACACCAATACATCCCCTAATTTATTATTGAATCTACTCGCAACATCTCTTGTCATTTCCAAATGCTGCATCTGATCTTTTCCAACAGGAATTAACTCTGCATCATACAATAAAATATCTGCAGCCATCAACATGGGGTAAGTAAACAGTCCTGAATTTACATCCTCTAAACGATCTGCTTTATCTTTAAAGGAATGTGCTAATGTTAACCGCTGATAAGGGTAAAAACAACTTAAATACCATGATAACTCAGTACATTCTGGCACATCAGACTGACGATAAAAAACAGTTTTTTCAACATCTAATCCACAAGCAAGCCAAGCCGCAGCGGTACTATAGGTGTTCTCTCTTAATTCTTTCGCATCTTTAATTTGTGTTAAGGAATGCATATCAGCAATAAACAAAAACGTTTCATTTTTAGGGTCATTTCCCATTGCTATTGCTGGTAAAATTGCTCCTAATAAATTTCCTAAATGCGGTGTTCCCGTACTTTGTACTCCTGTTAAAACTCTAGCCATAAAACAAAAATATATCTTTTATCACGCTTATGTTGTGATTCATTCCTTTTTTTATCTTTTTTTGAAAATTGCTTTATTATCTTTACCTATTCGAATGAAAAAGGCAAGAGAAATATTAGGAGGAATTTGGAAAATATATGTTTTCTTATGGTTCACCGTTTTACTATTGGTATTGTACCCTTTATATTTGACCTTTTTATTAACCGAAAAACACTTTAACAAAGGGTTCCTTCTATTACGTTTTCACACAGGACTACTGATGTACCTCTCTGGTATTTTCATCTCAGTTAAAAACAAACATTACATTGAAAAAGGACAAGCTTATGTTATTACACCTAATCACTCTTCTTTTTTAGATATCATTATATTGTATCAAACTTTTACCCAATATTTTGTTTTTATGGGTAAAAAATCATTGGCAACAGTTCCTGTTTTTAATATCTTTTTTAAGAAAATGAATATACCAGTAGATAGAAGAAGTGCTAGAGATGGCAAGCGATCTATGGACCGATGTGGTAATGAATTAGAAAAAGGACACAGTGTTGTTATGTTTCCTGAAGGAACAATTTCTTCTAAAGTCCCAGAATTATTAAAGTTTAAAAATGGTGCTTTTAAATTGGCAATAGAAAAGCAAGTGCCGGTAATTCCCATTACCTTTTTTACCAACCATAAGCGCTTAGAAATGGCTGGCTTATTTTCTGGAAAAGCAGGCCCAGGAATGGCAAAAGCAGTAATTCATGAACCTATACCAACCATTGGTATGACAGAAGATGACATTCCCCAATTAAAAGAAAAAGTCTTTAATATTATTAATAATGAGTTATTGGCTTATCAACAAAGATGATGTTTGAATCTTAAACTACTTCGCTATTATCTCTCTATAAAATTGCTCAGAGGCGATTTGTTCTGCTTTCTTTTTGGTGAAATCGCTTCCTTTTCCTTTTACCTCGTCATTAACGATTAATTCTGCTAAATACAACTTTCCTTTTTTCTCTTCCGTTTCTGATATCTTAAAGTCAAAACTTAATTTTTCTTTTTGACACCATTCCAATACCCTGCTTTTGAAATCTGTTTCAGTTTGAATAACTGTTTCAATATCTATATGGTTTTGAAGTAAATTATCTTCTACAAATTTTTGAGCAATAACATACCCTTTATCTAAAAATATAGCGCCTATTAATGCTTCTAAAGCATCTCCATAAACAGATTTAGAAGCACGTTCTAAATTTGATTGCATTAATTCTTGCAACCCAATTTTTACCCCCAAGTTATTAAGTGTTTGCCTACTAACGAGTTTCGACCGTAGCTTTGTTAAATAGCCTTCGTCTTTTTTAGGAAATTTATGATAAATGTAATTGGAAATAACACTGTCTAAAACAGCGTCACCTAAAAACTCCAATCTCTCGTTACTTTCGAAAGATTGGAGTTGATTATTTTGTATGATTGATTTGTGTAAAAAAGCCTGTTTATATATCGAACTTTGATCTGGATATACTCCAGTTATACGCTCAATAATTTCAGCGTACACATCTTTTTTCCGAAAGACTTTCTTAAAAAACAATTATGCTTCGTATTTTTTAAATAATACAGAAGCATTGTGTCCACCAAATCCAAATGTATTACTTAATGCAGCTCTTACTTCTCTTTTCTGAGCTTTATTAAATGTAAAGTTTAATTTAGGATCAAAAGATTCATCATCTGTAAAATGGTTAATTGTTGGAGGAACAATTCCTTCCTTAACAGCCATTAAAGCAGCGATAGATTCTAAAGCTCCTGCGGCACCTAATAAGTGACCTGTCATTGATTTAGTTGAACTAATGTTTAAGTTGTAAGCATGATCTCCAAACACCTTTAAAATAGCTTGAGATTCTGCAATATCTCCTAATGGAGTAGAAGTTCCGTGAACATTGATATAATCAACTTCATCAGCACTCATTCCAGCATCTTCCAATGCATTTAGCATTACATTTCTTGCTCCTAAACCTTCTGGATGCGGTGCTGTCATGTGGTGAGCATCAGCAGACATTCCTCCACCAACTATTTCACCGTAGATTTTCGCTCCACGTGCAATTGCATGTTCGTACTCCTCTAAAATTAAAGCTGCTCCACCTTCACCCATTACAAAACCATCTCTTTCCTTATCAAAAGGACGAGAAGCTGTTTCTGGCGAATCATTTCTTGTAGATAATGCATGCATTCCGTTGAACCCACCCATTCCTGCTTCGTAAATTGAAGCTTCAGAACCACCAGAAACAAAAACATCTGCTTTACCTAATCTAATATAATTGAAAGCATCAATTAATGCATTAGTAGAAGAAGCACAAGCTGCAACTGTTGTAAAGTTTGGCCCTCTAAAACCGAATTCCATAGAAATTAACCCTGAAGCAATATCAGCAATCATTTTAGGAATAAAGAAAGGATTAAAACGTGGTGTTCCATCTCCCTCAACAAAGTTGGTTACCTCATCTTGAAAAGTTTTAATTCCACCAATTCCCGACCCCCAAATAACACCGACTCTATCTTTATTGATAGTTTCAAGGTCAATTTTAGAATCTGCAACCGCTTCTTTAGAGGCGATTAATGCAAACTGTGTGTAAGGATCAATTTTACGACCTTCTTTCCGATCAAAATAATCTGCAACGTTGTAATCTTTTACTTCGCAAGCAAATCGTGTTTTAAATTTAGAAGCATCAAATCTGGTAATTGGAGCACATCCGCTAACACCAGCTTTTAAATTTTTCCATGTTTCAGGAAAAGTTTTTCCTAAAGGTGTAATTGCACCTAGTCCTGTTACTACAACTCTCTTTAATTCCATGTATATGGTTTAAACCCTATTTGTATAAAGTGAAATAGCCTTGAATATAAATTCAAAGCTATCTCATTAAATCTATAAAAAGAACGCTTATTATTTTGCGTTTTCTGTAATATAAGTTACAGCATCTCCAACAGTTCCAATCTTTTCAGCTTGGTCATCTGGAATAGCAATATTGAATTCTTTTTCGAATTCCATAATTAACTCAACTGTATCTAAAGAATCCGCTCCTAAATCATTAGTGAAACTTGCTTCCATTGTTACTTCGTTTTCGTCAACTCCTAATTTATCAACGATAATTGCTTTTACACTTCCTGCGATATCTGACATGCTCTATTTTTTTAATGTTTAATAAGTTGCAAAGAAAATTATTTATCTCTAAATAATCAAGTTATTTCCAATTAATTGTAAACAACCATTAGTTCATTTATTGTTTTCCTCTGTAAATCAGGCACTTCGGCATCATTTGCAGCATAGCCAACAGGCAATAATAAATATGCTCGTTCATTTTCTGGCCGTTTTAATATTTTACCTAAAAAATTCATTGGACTAGGGGTGTGAGTAAGTGTTACTAGCCCTGCATTATGTATTGCTGAAATAAGCATTCCGCATGCTATACCTATAGATTCGTTCACATAATAATTATTTCGTTTTTCTCCCTCAACTGTTTCATGTACTCTTTTAAATACAACAATAATATAAGGCGCTATTTCAATAAAAGGTTTTTCCCAAGTTGTTCCTAAAGGCTCTAAATCTTCTTTCCATCGATCACTCATTCTGCCGCCATAGCTTTTTTTCTCTTCCTCTTCTGCCGCTTTTCTTATTTCTGTTTTAAGTGCTGAATTAGAAATTACACAAAAGGTCCAAGGCTCTTTGTGCGCTCCAGAAGGTGCTGTTCCTCCAGCTTTAATTATATTTTCAATTACTTCTTTAGGTACCGACCTATCAGAAAACTCTCTTACCGAACGTCTTTCGTTTAGTAAATGATAAAAATCTTTGCTTTTCGTTAACTGTTCTTCAGTTGTTAACTCTTTTTGTTTAAACGGAATGAATTTATGCAGCATCTTTTTTAATTTTGAAAGTTGAAGATAATAAACTTATGACACGTATAGCAATTTTTGCCTCAGGAAGTGGGTCTAATGCCGAAAATATAGCCAATTATTTTAGTAATAACGATGCTGTAGAAATTTCTTTGATCCTTACAAATAAGAAAAATGCTTACGTTTTAGAACGAGCTAAAAAACTAAACATTCAATCATTAGTATTTAACAGAACGCAATTCTTCGAAACTAATGAAATACCGCAAATTTTAATCAAAAACAACATAGATCTGATTGTTTTAGCTGGTTTTTTACTTAAAATTCCCGAAAATCTGATAAAAGCTTTTCCCGATAAAATTGTAAATATTCATCCTGCTTTACTCCCTAAATATGGCGGAAAAGGAATGTATGGTGATAATGTACACAAAGCCGTTGTAGAGAATAAAGAAACAGAATCGGGGGTTACTATCCATTTTGTAAACGAAAACTATGATGAAGGAAAAATTATTTCTCAAGCAAAATGTGCTGTTTTAGCTACTGATACTTCTGAAGATGTAGCCTCTAAAGTTCACCAATTAGAATATGAACACTTTCCTAAAGCTATTGACTTTCTGCTTAAAAACAGCTAAATTCATTAACATATTGTAGGTCGTATTTTAACACAACCAGCAAGAACGTTGGCAAACATTAAAATAAATACTAAACTATAAAAAATGAAAAAAGTCTATCTAACACTTGTTTTATTATTAGCTACAATAACAACTAAAGCACAAGTATTTATTGACACATTAGAATTATCTATCTATGAAAATGGTTTGTACGATTCAATTTTATTGCCAAACTTACAGCAATATAATCCTGTTTTTGTGTCGAATGGATTAAAAATTGATATCCCACCAAGAACTACTGCTGATTTTGATTTCCCTCTACAGTTTCACTTGGACACTAACTTACTAATCAATTATGATTCAGTAAAAATAAGCACCCCTAATGTAGCATCTTTTGGTGCTATTGGAAAAGCACACATCAATTCTTTTAGCTACACTGTTCCAGCTTTTTTACTGCCAGATTCCATGTTAGCAATTAGTTATTATTTAAATGATACAGCTTATGTGTTTCCTTATGGAGTTTATTCATCACTAATAACTATTTGTCAGAATTGCTCAAGTATTCAATCAGACTCGAATTTTTTGTTTAATGTCAATATGGATTATTGGAACGTACCTTACACTGGTTATAAAGAAAAATGTTATAATTATTTTGGTCCTTCTTGTACTTTTTCGATTCCATTTAATTTCAATACAGATTTAGATAGTATTTATCATTTTGACATTACTCCATTCTCAACTGCTCAAATGATTCAAAAAGATTTTTGCACAAACATTTCCAACCAAATATCGGATCCCTTTGACTCTTCCTTTGTTTATTCTGATTGCTTATTTAATACAGTGCCCGCTATCTTAAACAACATGTACATATCTATAATACTGGAACAGAAATTTTATTTATATGCCTACAGGAAATGCACCCCCTCGACTTCTTCATTAAACATTAGTGCATGTAATAGCTACATTTCTCCAAGCGGTAAAGTTTGGACGACATCTAACACATATCTTGATACTATTCCAAATGCTATTAACTGTGACTCCATTATCACAATTAATTTAACTGTTAACAATTCTGAATTATTATCTAATCAAAACAATTCTATCTGTCAAAGAGATAGTTTGTTAATTTATGGTGTTTATCAAAACACGGGAGGGGTTTATTACGACAGTTTACAAACAAGTAATGGTTGTGACAGTGTTTTGTCAACAACTCTTACAATAAACACAATACCTAATGTGAGTATTAATAGCTTTAATCCTGATACAGTTTGTTATAACACAAATGCAGTAACATTGCCAACAGGATCTCCTTCTGGTGGCCATTATACAGGAAATGGTGTTATTGGTGGTAGCTTTGACCCTTCATCTGCTGGAACAGGAACTCATGATATAATTTACACCTACACTGATGGAAACTCCTGTAAAAACAGTGACACAACAATTGTTAAAGTTGAAATTTGCACTGGTATTGAGAACATAACTACTGATTTTGGAATAATCATATACCCCAACCCAAGCACTGGAAAATTTACAATTGAAAAACCGAGTGATTTAAATAAGGAGGTTCAAGTCAATTTACTAGATGCTACATCAAAATTAATCCTAGAGAAACTTATTCCTATAGGTACTCAAAAAGTAGAAATTGACCTCAGAAATTATAGTAAAGGAATATACTATTTAAACATAGTTGTTGATGATGGAATATTTATAAAAAATATACTAAAAAATTAAAAATAACGATTTGCCAACATCATCTATATTTTATATTGTTTTTGCTTTATCATTTTAAACTATAAGATTAAAACAAAAACATAGATAGGCGTTAACGAAAACTATTCTAACACATCAAAAAAAAACCCTTTTTTAAGTAAAAAATCAATTGCTTTTGGAAGAGTTTTTTTTAAATTTTCTGAAGCCTTTAAGCTATCATGAAAAACAATAATAGAACCCGATTTAGTGTTTTTAATTACATTATTATAGCATTTTTTTGCAGAGGTTTTAACATCAAAATCTCCACTTAATACATCCCACATAATAATTGAATATTGAGAGTTGAGTATTGCATACTGCGACTTTTTTATCCTTCCGTAAGGAGGTCTAAAAAGTTTTGAGTTAACCTGTTCAGAACACTTTTTAATATTCTTAAAATAGACTTCATCTTCAGTTTTCCATCCTTCTAAATGGTTTTGAGTATGATTACCGACAGCATGACCTTCATCTAAAATTCTTTGAAATATTTCTGGATTCTTTTGTACGTTCTCACCAATACAAAAGAAGGTAGCCTTAATCTGGTATTGTTTTAAAACATCCAACACCCAATCCGTAATCTCAGGAATTGGACCGTCATCAAAAGTGAGGAAAATTTTATTTTCAACATTAGGAATATCCCAAGTTAATTGAGAGTAGTACTTTTTTACTATTGCTGGAGATTTGGCTAAAAACATCTTATTTATTTATTCGTCCGATCAACATAAACTAAGTGTAAATCGATCGGACGAATTACGCTAAAATCTCAAGGAGTAATTTATTAGTACAACCTATCAATTATAGACTCCGAAATTACATGATAACTTTCTTTATACAAATGTTTAGGTGCAATAGCTATATCTATTTTTCCTTTACAGAATTCTATGTCAGGTCAAATTCCTTTTGGTAAAGCTACATAATCTTTAAATGACGAGTATTACCAATCTTCCAATTTAGACCTTAATAGGTTATGATGAATACATATTTTTAGATAATTATCCTCTGATTGTGTTAAGCATTTTACCTTGGCTTTTTGTTGAAAAAATGATCCTGTTTCTACTTGCTGTTTATTGATGTCCTTTGTATAAGAACTTAATACTAGCCTTATTTTTCTTGACAATATCTCAGAACTCGCCTGACCGCTTTGAGCTGTCGGACAGATTTCAAGCTCACCAACCTAAACCATCAAATGAAAATGATTGGGCATTAAATAATATGCCAACACTTTGCAGAAAACAACTTAATTTAAGAGCTTGGCATTTAAATTGTACAACCACTAACACATTAACTACTTAAAACAAAACATTATGAAACTTAAAGCATTATTATCAGGATTAACATTAGTTCTTTTTTGTTCAG
>CAJWVX010000081.1 GCA_913048175.1 uncultured Flavobacteriales bacterium
CCTTTTTGTTTAGCTTCTTTCATTAAGTCTTTAGGAAGTGTATCAACAGTAAATTCCTCAATCTTTCTTTCTAACTTAACTGAGTTTTCAATTTGTCTTAAAAACCAGTGATCAATCTTCGTTTTATCGTGTATCTTTCTAAATGGGATACCTAATTTAATGGCATCGTACACATGAAATAATCTATCCCAACTTGGATTCTCTAAACTGTGTATAATCTCATCTTGGTCTGTTAATTCTTTTCCATCTGCACCTAAACCATTTCTGTTTATTTCTAAACTTTGACATGCTTTTTGTAATGCTTCTTGAAAACATCTACCAATCCCCATTGTTTCTCCAACAGATTTCATAGAGAAACCTAATCTCCTTTCTGCTCCTTTAAACTTATCGAAATTGAAACGAGGAACTTTTACAATTACATAATCTAATGTTGGCTCAAATAAAGCTGAAGTATTTCCTGTAATCGGATTTTTCAATTCATCTAACGTAAATCCTAATGCTAATTTAGCCGATATCTTAGCAATTGGGTAACCTGTTGCTTTAGAAGCTAAAGCAGATGATCTAGAAACCCTTGGATTAATTTCAATAGCTATTATTTCTTCTCTTTCATCATTACTTACTGAAAACTGAACGTTACAACCTCCAGAGAAGTTTCCAATTGATCGAATCATCTTAATAGATAAATCTCTCATTTTTTGGAATGTTGTATCCGATAAAGTCATTGCTGGAGCAACTGTAATAGAATCTCCAGTATGAATTCCCATAGGATCAAAATTTTCTATAGAACAAATAATAATAACATTATCATTTGCATCTCTTAGTAATTCTAACTCATATTCTTTCCAACCAATAACGGCTTTATCAATCATCACCTGATGTATTGGTGAAGATTTTAATCCAAGATGTAAAGCCTCTTCATATTTTTCTGGATCGTAAATTACAGCACCACCAGTACCTCCTAAGGTAAATGATGGACGAATAACTAAAGGAAAACCAATTTCTTGAGCCACCTCTTTTCCTTCTAAATAAGATTTAGCAGCTTTTGATGGTGCCATCCCTACGCCTATCTCTTCCATTTTTTGACGGAACAGCTCTCTATCTTCTGTAATTTCTATAGCCTTGGTATCTACACCAATCATTCTAACATTATGATCCTTCCAGATACTCATTTCCTCACATTCTATAGAAAGGTTTAGTGCTGTTTGCCCTCCCATTGATGGCAGTACAGCATCGATATCTGGATGATCTTCTAAAATCTTAACAATTGAAGCAGGCTCAAGCGGTAATAGGTAAACGTTATCCGCAGTAACTTCATCCGTCATAATTGTTGCCGGATTAGAGTTTATCAAAGAAACGACAACTCCTTCCTCCCTTAAAGATCGAGAAGCTTGAGATCCTGAATAATCAAATTCACAAGCTTGTCCAATTACAATTGGTCCACTACCTATAATTAATACGTGCTTAATACTACTATCTCTTGGCATAAAATAATGTTTTTATTGTCTTTTAAGTCGTCACAAAATTAGTTCAAAATCACCTATAATTCTAAGGTAACTTTTCAACATTTTTTAAAAAATTGTTCAAAAAAAAGGGAAGCAATAATTGCTTCCCTTTTCTAAATAATGCTGAAATTATTTTTTATGTCTTGGTTCATCAGAAACTGTTAGTTTCTTTCGTCCTTTAGCTCTTCTTTTAGAAATAACTTTTCTACCGTTAGCAGATTCCATTCTACTTCTAAATCCGTGCTTGTTTTTTCTTTTTCTATTTGATGGTTGAAATGTTCTTTTCATCGATTCTAATTTTTATCCTTTTAATTCGGATTACAAAAGTAGGCTTTTTTAATTGAGATACAACTATTATTAAAAATAATTTTAATTGTAAAAGAACATTCTTTCCTAACTTCGAATACTTGGTTTAAAAGTTATACCTAATCTTACACTAATGCGTTTTTTTATCATCATATTAATTCTGCTTTGTCATATTAGCAAGGCACAAAAAAAGAATGACTTAGGCATATTCATATATGCAGGAGGCGGAATTGATTACTATACTGGAGATCTTAAAGACAATATGTTGCCAGACCCTAATTTTATATGCCCTTTTTGGACTGTTGGATTAGACTTTCAAATTAATAATATATTTAATATTGGCTTCGGATACTTAAAAGGAGATGTTTTAGGGGCAGATAGATTAGGAATTAAAAATCCAAAACGAAATTTTAAATTTAAATCTTACATAAAAGACTATCATATACTTGCTAAACTAAATTTATTTAACTTCAAAGGAAAATCTCGCTTTACTCCCGGAATATTATTTGGCATAGGCTTATTTAAGTTTGAGCCTCAAATATTTGCAAACGGAGTATGGAATGATGCTCAAACACTAGGAACAGAAGGTCAAAACTTAGGAGGTAACAATCCTACCCCATATAGCTTACAAAGTTATAATTCAAAAATTGGACTAGAACTCACCTATCAAATAAACTGTAAATGGTATTTGGATGTTTATGCTTTTTACAATAAAACATATACTGATTATTTAGATGATGTAAGTGGCACTTACCCTGACTACAATCAACTTATAGCATCTGAAAATGGGGCTACGGTTGCTAATTACACTTATACTTATTATAATGAATACATTCCTACTGCTGGAACCCCCAGAGGAAATCCCACTCTTAATGATGGTTATGTTAATATAGGCATAAACCTTAATTATAAACTATGGGGCAAGTGTCAAGGTGAGAATGGAATATCAAAAAAAAGAAATAGTTCATGTGCAGCATACCGACAAAAAAAAAGGTACAATACACACAAGTATCGCAAACATAGAAAACGTGCTACTCGTTTTTAATTATTAGTAAAACTCACCGTTTAAAACTGTTAACTTAAGAAGTATCATGTTTTAAAGAATTAATGGTTAAGAAGTCTAAAAAGAGACCATAATTCATACCGTTCCTATTTATATATTAGCAAAATGAATTTATCTGATAAAGTTGTTTGGATTACTGGAGCCTCCTCTGGTATTGGTGAGGCAATTGCCTACAAATTGGCAAAAGAAGGGTGTAAATTAATTATCTCTGCTAGAAGAGTTGATGAGCTTAACCGTGTTAAATCGAATCTAAATATAAATGAAGAAAATATTTTAATCCTTCCAATTGATTTAGAAGAACACAATAATGCAAATAAGTGGACTCAAAAGGTAGTCGATAAATTTAATAGAATAGACATTCTTATTAATAATGGAGGAATTAGTCAAGAAAGCTTTGCTTTAAACACTACTTCTGAGGTGGAGCAAAAAATAATGGACATTAATTACTTTGGAAATATTGCTTTATCAAAAGCAGTTGTACCAATAATGAAAAAACAAAAGAGTGGTAAAATTGCCGTTATTACTAGTATAATTGGCAAATTTGGATTGCCAAGATTGAGCACTTATGCAGCTTCTAAACATGCTCTCTATGGATTTTACGATTCATTTCGGTTAGAAATTAAAGAAGATGGAATCTCTGTTTTATTAGTTTGTCCAGGTTTTATTAATACCAATGTAACTTTAAACGCAATAACTGGTGACGGAAGTACTTTTAAAAAGAATAGTCCGGCACAAGAAAATGGAATGAAAACAGATGTTTTGGCTAATATTTTTGTGAAAGCGATAAAATCTAATCGCAATCACAAATATATTGGAGGTAAGGAATTACTATCTATTCCTTTCAAAATATTTTTACCAAGTCTGTTTTACAACATTATGTTAAAAATGAGTAAAAATAAAAAGTAAACTTAATTTGAAGCAATTATTTAAAATATCGGCTATACTAGTTCTTATAACTATTGTTGTTTCTTGTAAAAGCACAAAAGTAGTAGAACAAATTATTGTAAATATCCCTAAAGAAATTGAAGAACCAAAGGCAGAACCATCTAATGAAACCATTGCAAACTTTTTATCAGAATATCTTAATCTTAAATATAAAGATAGATCTTTTGAGAAATACATGTATGTTTCAGTAAAACACCAACGTTTATATCTAATAAAAAATGATTCTACTATTAAAAAATATTCTATTTCAACTTCAAAAAAAGGAATAGGAAGTAAAGCCAACAGTTATAAAACGCCTCCTGGTTTACATACAATTAAAAGAAAGATTGGTAAAGATGTTCCTTTAGGAGGAATAATGATTTCTCGTGTTTATGACGGTAAAATTGCAAAAATATTAACAGAAAAAGTAAATGCTGATAGAGATTATGTGACTACGCGTATAATGTGGCTGCAGGGAGAAGAACCCGGAATTAACAAAGGTAGAAACATGGACTCTTACAATAGATACATTTATATACATGGAACACCTGAAGAGGGATATCTAGGCAATCCCGCCTCTCATGGTTGTATAAGAATGAAAAATACAGAAGTAATAGAATTATTTGATCTAGTAGAAGAAGGTACTCCCCTTTTAATTTTAAAATACTGAATGAGTGATGAGTGATGAGTGATGAGTAAAAAACAAATCAATATCCAATAAAAAAAACTATCCTATTAAGCTTATCAACTAACTTCTAATTGTTTAAATATTATAGATTTTATGAACTTTCCACTTTTAAACTTTCTAAACTCGTCAACTTTATCCTACCTTTATTGCTTTAGAATTTGAGAATGGATTTAATGGGAATTTTACTTTTAGTTATAGGTATAGCAGTCGGTTTTGGACTAGGCTGGCTCTTCAAAAGGAATAATTCTGAGCCTACTGAAAACAACAATTACGAACTTGAAGAGCTAAACAAAAAAATAAACGAACTTTCCTTAGAAAAAGGGGAATTAACTGGTAAAATAGATACTTCTAGAGATGTTTTTAGAGATCAAAAAGAAACACTTAACAAGCTATCTGAGCAAAAAAATGAATTACTTTCAGAAAACGCCCAACTTAAAGAAGCTTGCCAGAACATTACAAACAAATTAGCAGATCAAAAAAATGAGGTTGAACAATTACAAAAAAAATTCACATTAGAATTTGAAAACATTGCCAATAAATTATTAAAACAGAATACTACCGACTTTGCTGAAGCGAATCAGAGAAGATTAAGCGAAATTCTAAATCCATTAAGAGAAAACATCAAAACGTTTGAGCAAAAGGTGGAAGAAAAATATGTTAAGGAAGTAAAAGAACGTTCAGCTTTAATGACAGAAGTTAAAACGCTATCTGAATTGAACCAGCAAATGCGACAGGATGCCCAAAGTTTAACAAAAGCATTAAAAGGAGATTCTAAAACTCAAGGTAATTGGGGTGAATTGATCCTAGAGAAAATATTAGAAAATTCTGGACTAATTAAAGGCGAAGAATACAAGACTGAAGATTATTATACCAACCAAACTGGTGGAGGAAGTAGATTAGATGTTATTATAAACTTACCCGATAATAAACAAATAATTATCGATTCTAAAGTGTCTATCACAGCATATACTAACTACATTGACACAGAGGACGAAAATGAAAAATCAATTCAAATTAAAGCTCATTTAGCTTCTGTTAAAAGTCATATTGATATTTTATCAAAGAAAGATTACAGTCAAATACCTGGTTTAAATACACCCGATTTTGTATTAATGTTTATGCCTTCTGAACCCTCTTTTAGTTTTACCTTACAAAATGATAACAGCATTTACAATTATGCTTGGGATAGGAAAATAGTAATTGTTAGTCCGACTACTTTATTGGCAACATTAAAAACGGTATCATCTGTTTGGAAACAAGAAAGGCAAACTAAAAATGCCTTAGAAATTGCTCGTCAAAGTGGTGCACTTTATGATAAATTTGTTGGTTTTTTATCTGATTTAGAAAAAATAGATAAAGGTTTGAAAACATCACAAGATGCTTATAACGGAGCTATAAATAAATTAAAAGTTGGTTCTGGAAACTTAATAGGTAGAGCTGAAAAAATACGCTCTTTAGGTGCGAAAACATCTAAACAGATAGACACTAAATATTTAGAAGAAAATAACAATCAAATTGAAAAATAAATTAATTATCATATTATTGTTTGTTGCAGTTCTTTTTGGCTGTAAATCTTCAAAAAATTCTGGAGGTAATAAAAATGTAGCTGGAATTTATATGCCAGGTTTAAACCTTATAAATCCTGCATATATAGTATTTCATAAAAAAGATACTTTAAGTGAACTCCATTTTAGGTTAAATTCAGCCAACCTCTTATACACAAAAAAAAGAACAGACACCGTTTTTAGTGCCAACCTACTTATTCATTATGATTTAACAGACTTAACCACAGAAGAATTAGCAGATAGTGCTTCGATATTTTTTACTGATGTTGGAAATAATAAACAAAAGAAATTTTTAGACGGAGTAATAAATTTAAAAACTTTATCAAATAAAAATTATGATTTAGTAATTACTATTACAGATTTAACCCGTGATCACTACATTAGAAAAAGATTAACTGTTAATCGGTTGGATATCTATAACCCTCAAAACTTTCTGATTTTAGACTCTAACAAAAAGGTAGTTTTTAAAAACAATTTTAACAATAACGATAAGGTATTCATTAAAAAAAATGAAAATAATCCAGCTAATTCTATTACATTAAAATATTATTCTACTGATTTACCAATTGCTAAACCACCTTTTAGTACAAATGCAGAAGAAACAAATGTTACTTTTAAACCAAAACTAACTTCTCAATTGGAATTTGATTCCACTAAAACACTTACCTATATTATTAAGGAGAAAGGGCTATACCATTTACAAGCTTCTGGAAGTGTTAATTCAGGACCTACACTTTTCAGTTTTCAAGAACATTATCCGAAAGTACAAAGCCCCGAAAATATGATTGGACCAATGCGCTATATCTCAACAAAAAAAGAATATGCAGCATTAACTGAAGCTGAAAATAAAAAACTAGCTGTAGATAAACATTGGCTAAATGTTGCCGGAAGTAATGATAGAGCACGAATATTAATTAGAGAATATTACTCTCGTGTAGAAAGATCGAATAATTATTTTACTTCCTATTTAGAAGGCTGGAAAACTGACAGAGGAATTATCTACATCATTTACGGAACTCCAAATGTAGTTTACAAACACAAAGACTACGAAAATTGGATTTACGGTGAAGAAAACAACATGATGTCTATCAATTTTGTTTTTCATAAAGTATCCAACCCAGTTAGCGATAACGACTTTAGTTTAGCCCGATCGCCCATATTTAAAAGCAGCTGGTTTAGAGCTGTTGATAGCTGGAGAAATGGAAGGGTTTATTAAAAATCGAATTGAATTACTGATTTTCAACTAAACACATAATGCGAATAACGTGCATGTTCACTTTATTCTGTTGTTGGCTGTAATAAACAAAAATTATTTAGCTATTGAAACTACTCTAACAAAAGGCTGTCATTAAGAGAAAATTCTTAATTGATTAAAAGCATCAAGCTAACTACTGGTGCTTTTTTATTTACTTTTATCATAAGTCAACAATATAATACTTTATGCAGGTGATTTAAGTTGTAAGAGCCAAGTCTCCCTATACATGTTTGATAGCTTCAATAATTTAACATTAATAGGTTCTGGAATGGGTGGAGGAATAGAAGATAATATTATTATTACTGAGGTCTATCAATATTCTATTTATCATAACTTAGCTGCAATAAATGGAACAAACGAAAATTCATTAGGAGAATTATATGATTTTAACGTTGTTCTAAAAAATGAATCAAACACTAGTGACTTAATCTATATTTACCCCAACCCAACAACAGATAAAGTTTCAATTAATTTAGGAAATCACCAACATAATTCTATCATTACGGTAATGAATAATTTAGGGCAAACAGTTTCAATAGAACAATTTGAGCCAGCATCAATAGTAACTTTAAATATTAATTACCCTAAAGGATTATATTTCTTAAAAATAGATTTTGAAAATGGAGAATCAAAAACAATGAAGGTTCTGAAAAAATAATTTAACTTTTATTAAAAATAAGACACAAAAAAAGTCCTTTCAGATGTAAGGACTTTTTTTGAATCTTATTTCAGAATCTATTTAAACTCTATAAATCCAATTGTGGGTATCTTCAACTTTACCACGCTTAAGATCTTGTATAATTTGTCCTATTTCATTAGATAAAGTTCTACTATCTAAAGATGGTAATTCTAATCTTTCATCATTATAGGTAATAGAAGAAATTTGAGCCAGTGTTGCAGCTGTTCCTGTACCAAAAGCATCTTTTAATGTTCCATCTTTAATAGCTTCAACAACCTCAGCAATAGAAACTTTACGTTCTTCAACTACTACTCCAAGCTCTTTTGCCAATGTTAAAACACTATCTCTAGTAATACCTGCTAGCGTTGTTTTTAAGTCTGTAAATGGAGTAATTAATTTATCTCCAATATGGAACATAATATTCATTGTTCCAGACTCTTCAATATACTTATGTTCTTTAGCATCTGTCCAAATCAACTGACGGAAACCTTGTGCTTCTCCTAATTTTGCAGGATACAACGCTGCAGCATAATTTCCTGCAGCTTTTGCAAAACCTACTCCACCTTCAGCAGCTCTAGTATATTCAGTTTCAATTTTAACATGAATTTCATCCTCATAATATCCTCCAACTGGAGCGGTAAAAATCATAAACTTATATTCATCAGCAGGACGAACTCCTAAGAGTTCTTCACTAGCAAATAAATAGGGTCTAATATACAATGAGCATCCATCTATAGCTGGAACCCAATCAGAATCAATCTTAATTAACTCTTTAACTGCTTCCATAAATAATTCTTGTGGAATTTCTGGCATACATAGCCTGGCAGCAGATTTATTAATTCTTTTGGCATTCTCTTCAGGTCTAAAAAGGAAAACTTCTCCATCCTCATTTTTATAAGCCTTCATCCCTTCAAAAACAGACTGACCGTAATGTATCGCAGCACAGGCAGGACTTAAAGATATTGGAGCATAAGGTACAATTTTAAAATTTTTCCATTCTCCACCTTTATAATCTGCAATAAACATATGATCTGAAAATTGCTTTCCAAATTGGATATTATTAAAATCTACTTGCGGTAATTTTGATTCTTTTACTCTATCTATTTCAATGTTACTTACTACATCCATTGACTTTCCCTCTTCTTTTATCATTTCTTAAAATTAGCAATTATAATCGTTTTATTTGATGCAAATACTGGCCCTAATCAATAATATTTTAACAAAATGGCAGCTAATCAAAAGTAAGTTTGTCATTTACATATTCTAAGGCAATTTTTAATTGCTCTTTAGGTGTAATTTCAGAATTATCTATGACAATAGCATCTTCTGCTTTAACAAGAGGGTTTTCACTTCTACTCGTGTCATCATTATCTCTATTAGTAATATTCTCTAATACTTCATTAAAAGTAATCACATCTCCTTTAGCTTGTAACTCGTCAAATCTACGTTGTGCTCTAATTTTATGATCAGCCGTCATAAATATTTTTAACTCAGCATCTGGAAAAACAACAGAACCAATATCTCTTCCATCCATCACCAAACCTTTAGACTTTCCGAGTTCTCTCTGAATATCAACCAACTTAGCTCTTACCTCTTTAACTTGAGCAACTTTACTTACTTGATTTGATACTTCTATACCTCTAATTTCTTTTTCAATATTTTTCCCATCCAAGTAAGTTTCTGATGCATTTGATTCTGAATTGTAGGAAAATGAAACCTGAATTTTTGAAAGAGAATCAATTAACGCTTGTTTATCAAAATGAGCGTTTGATATAATTTTATTCTGAAGTGCATAAAGCGCAATTGAACGATACATTGCTCCAGTATCAATATAAATATAACCTTTTTCTCTGGCTATTTGTTTTGCTAAAGTGCTTTTACCACAAGAAGAATATCCATCAATAGCTACAATAATTTTGTTCATGTCTATATTTTACTAACTGCTTACTCTAGTTATTTTACTTTAAAGTTTGCTAAGTTATTCGCTAAGAAAACAAAGTTTTACCCTTGCTCTTTTTTCTTTTCTCCCTTTTCCTTAATCTTCTTAGTTTTTATTTTTTTCTGCTTAGGAGGTCTCGGAGCTGCTCCTTTTCTATAATACTCAGATAAATTTGTTGAAACAGTAAAGTGGTTTGATGGTCCGGCTAAATGATATTTAGCACTTCCATAACTAATATGAAATTTCTTAATTCTAAACCCTAATCCCCAACTAAAACCAATTAATCCAGGTTTTGTGTCAAGAGCCAATTCAGCTCTTCTTTTGTAATTAAAGCCAACCCTTATCATAAAACTCTTTGATGGAACAAACTCACCACCAAATACAAGATGTCTAAATCCTTCATTGAGAATACTCGTTCTATTTCTTTCGGACTTATTTTCATCAGATAATGTTGTACTATTATTTGTTGCAACTAAAGAATCATTATAAGCCAAGTTCCAATTTTGTAATTGTATAGCATCTATCGATAATCTAAAAGGAACATGTTTAAACCTTTTAGAAATTCCCGCTTGTATCTCAAAAGGAATTGGCTCTTTTTCTCCACCTTCCACATAAGGACTCAATTGAGCGCCAACATTTTTAAATAGTAATGAGGCCGTAAAGCCTTTTTGTTTGTTGTAATAAGTTCCTGAAAAATCAAAAGCTAATCCTGCAGAATTATAAATATACAACTTAGAATAAATTGGTTTTAAATTAGCTCCAACAGAAAAAGATGAGTCAATTTTTTTTCCCCAACCTAAAACAAAGGCATACTCTGCCGCTGTAAAATTACCGAGTTCATTTCCTCCTTCATCGGTCTCTAAAAAAGTTCCATAATCCAAGTACTTAATTCCAGCAGAAAATGTTCCTGCCTTTTTAAAATCTTTAACATAAGAAAAGAAACCATGATTTATATCTGCAAAATAATTGAGATAAGAGAATGTTAACATTCCATTCATCTCTTTATTTAATAAAGATGGGTTACCCAAAGCTATAGTAGGATCATTATCATTAACTGCAATTACACTCCCTCCCAAACTTGCTACACGCGCAGAAATAGGGATATTAAGAAACTCATAAGTATTTGACCCTCCAATTTGAGCGTTACTTACAAATGATATCAACAATAAAAAAACGGCAATTAACTTCTTCATCAGTACTTTTTGCAATTCTATGCTAAAGTACGTTCTAAAAGATAAAATATTGTTCAGTTGTAGTTTCAAAAGTTAAATCTAAATTTTCTTTTAATAAATAGCAGGGTACTGTTCTGCGTCAGCTTCATTCATCATTGAATAAACAGCATCAAAAATATCATCCGTATTCGGTTTAGAAAAATAATCTCCATCAGTACCATAAGCTGGACGATGTGCCTTAGATGCTAAAGTAACTGGTTCAGAATCTAGCTGATAATATCCTTTTTGTTCTACCAATATTTGATCTAAAATATAAGCTGAAGCCCCACCAGGAACATCTTCATCAACAACTAATAATCGATTAGTCGTTTCTAATGATTCTGCTATCATATGATTTATATCAAATGGTAATAAGGTTTTAACATCAATTAACTCAGCAGAAATACCAACTTCTAATAATTGCTGAACAGCTTGTTCTGCAATATTACAAGTAGAACCATAAGAAACTATAGTGATATCAGTTCCACTAGTTACAACCTCAGGAATACCTAATGGAGTAGTAAACTCTCCTAAATTAGAGGGCATATTTTCTTTTGTTCTATATCCATTTAATGGTTCTATAACTAAAGCAGGATCATCTCCTTTTAATAATGTATTATAAAATCCAGCTGCATCAGTTAAGTTTCTTGGAACACAAACATGCATTCCTCTTACTGCATTAATAATCATTCCCATTGGAGAACCTGAATGCCATATTCCTTCTAACCGATGTCCACGAGTTCTAATAATTAATGGTGCTTTTTGTCCACCTTTTGTTCTGTATTGTAGTGTAGATAAATCATCACTCATTACTTGAATACAATACAGCAAATAATCTAAATATTGGATTTCTGCAATTGGTCTTAAACCTCTTAAAGCCATTCCAATTCCTTGTCCTATAATTGTGTTCTCTCTAATTCCTGTATCAGAAACTCTAATTTCTCCAAACTTTTCTTGTAAACCTTCTAAACTTTGATTTACACCTCCAATACCTCCAGTATCTTCTCCAAAAGTTAAAACCTCAGGGTATTTTTCAAAAATCTTAATAAAATTATCTCTTAAGATAATTCTACCATCTTCCATTTTATCACTAAGAACAGGCTTAATCTCTGCTACTTTCATAGGAGAAGTTTCAAATTCTGAAAGCAAAGTAGAACTATATCTATCGTGATTTGCAATTTTTGAAGCCGACAACCAATTAGTTAGTTGAGTTTTAGCTACAATTTTTTCCTCTCTTGTTATTCTTAAAACTTTCTTAGCTGCAGAAATTATATCTTTTCTGATAGGCTCTGTATTTCCTTTTAAAACTGCAATTATTGGTGTTATAAACGGAGCATTAATACTTCCAGCAGCAATATTCTCTAACAAACTAGCAACAGTTGTTTGTTCTTCTTTTATTGGATTTAAGTAAGCAGACCAAGCAGCACGTTTTTGAGCAGAAACATCTTTCTTTCCTGCTTTTTCTATAAGCTCTAACTCCTCTACAGTAGCTAATTTATTTTCTATAATCCACTCTTTAAATTTCTTTACACAACAGTATTCTATCTCCCAATCCAATCTTTCTTTAGATTTATACCTTTCATGAGATCCTGAAGTTGAATGACCTTGTGGCTGAGTAACCTCTTCAACATGTACTAAAACAGGGCAATGTTCTTCTCTTGCAATTTTTGTTGCTTTCTCATAAGTCTCAATTAATGCTGGATAATCCCAAGCTCTAACTTTAAGAATTTCAAAGCCATTACTTCCATTTTCTCTCTGAAATCCTTTTAAAACTTCCGAAATACTTTCTTTAGTTGTTTGGTATTTTTTAGGAACTGAAATACCCTGACCATCATCCCAAACAGACATTACAACTGGGACTTGAAGAACTCCCATTGCGTTTATTGCTTCCCAAAATGGGCCTTCAGAAGTACTTGCATCACCTATTGTTCCAAAAGCAACTTCATTTCCTTTGTTAGAAAATTTTGTAAAAGAAGCTAAATCTTTATTCCCTCTATAAACCTTAGAAGCCTGACCTAAGCCTAACAATCTGGCCATCTGACCTGCTGTTGGAGAAATATCTGATGATGAATTTTTCATCTTTGTTAAATCTTTCCAACTTCCATCCTCATTTAAGCTTCTGGTTCCAAAATGACCATTCATTGATCTTCCGGCTGAAGCAGGTTCTGCAACAACATCTGTATGGGCATATAATTGAGCAAAAAACTGTTGTACAGTTAATTGACCAATAGCCATCATAATTGTTTGATCACGATAATATCCTGATCTAAAATCTCCCTCCTTAAACTGTTTAGCTAAAGCAATTTGGGGCAACTCCTTCCCATCTCCAAATATTCCGAATTTAGCTTTTCCTGTAAGAACTTCTCTTCTTCCTAAATAGGAGGTTTCTCTACTCACATAAGCTAACCGATAATCTTCAAGAACTGATTCTCTGAATTTGTCTTTAGATATTTTTGTCGCTATTTTTTCTTCAGTGCTATTACTCATTCCAAATTATATTTTAAACCTTAATCACTTCCTCGCTTTTTCTTTAACAAAACATGCTCAGTTAACAGATAGTTTTTTTGAAGCCTTGCGAAGTTAAGCAAAATTTAATTTTTTTGAAAGTAGTTTTTTATACTTTGTCTTTAGTTGTTAAAAGGTCTCTTATATCTTATAAAATTGATAGCTGTTTTTTTTTATAAGCCCCGTTCTTTGTCTATATTTGAACACAGAAATTTACAAAAAATAAAAATTCATATGGGAAGAGGAGATCAAAAGTCTAAAAAAGGAAAAATTTCATCGGGTTCTTACGGTGTTTCAAGAAAGAAAAAAAAGACAGCTGCATATGTAGCTGAACCAGAGGCTAAAAAAGCTGCTCCTAAAACAGAAGAGGTTATTGCTGAAAAACCAGCTGCTAAAAAAGCTCCGGCAAAGAAAGCTGCTACAAAAAAATAAAAACAGTTTACTGTTTACTGTTTACTGTTTACTATAAAAAAGGTCCGATTGAATTAATCATTCGGACCTTTTTTATTTGTTTTCTTCTGGAACTCCGTTTTCTTAAAAAACTAAATTTGATTAAATAAAAATATTAATAGTAAAATTCTCATCATATAGAGATAAATAGTTCGCTAATTTAGCTTGTTATAAGCTGCTAAAACTTGTGGAATAACCATTTGAATATCATCATTAATAATAAAGAAATCAGCATAAGAAAGTTTCTCTTTATCTGATAATTGAGTATTCATTCTCCCTATTACTTTTTCTTTAGAGATGCTATCCCGAGAAATAACACGCTGAATTCTTATAGCTTTTGGAGCAGTTACTAAAACAATTTTGTCTATTTGTTTGTAGGCTCCACTTTCAATTAGTATTGCAGCCTCTTTAATTAAAATGCTAGAATTATTGTTTTCTAAAATCCAATTCTCAAAATATTCTGCAACCTTGGGATGAACAATTTTATTTAATTTATCTAAAGCGTTGTTATCGTTAAAAACTACCTCAGCCATTTTAATCCTATTCAATTTTTCATTTTCATAAACATTACCAAATTCAAATGTGATTGCTCTTATAACCTCAACATCATTATTAATAATATGTTTCGCTTCCAAATCGGAATTAAAAACAGGAACTCCTAAGGATTGAAAAACTTTAGCTACAGTAGATTTACCAGAACCAATTCCTCCAGTTAAACCAACAATTAAAGGTTTTTTATTTTCTTTTTTTAAGGATGTATTCAACTTTTCTGGGATTTAAATTAAATGATTGAATATAAGTTGGATATGTCGTTAATTCAACTTTTAACTTATGGTTAAAGTTATCATTAATCTTATTATAATCTATTTCAGCGTTAAACTTTGCACTCTGTAGGCTTACCATTTTGCTTAATGGAATTAAAAACTTAACCTCTATTTCGTTAGGTATCGCTTTAATCTGGAAACTATCAGGCACATTAATTGATTTTATATTTACCATAACAGATGACTCTGTAAATTTTTCTACAGGAATATGTAATAACACT
>CAJWVX010000082.1 GCA_913048175.1 uncultured Flavobacteriales bacterium
ATCCAGATAAAGCAACTCTTGCTCTAGACCCTGGAGGCTCATTCATTTGTCCGAAAACTAATGTTGCCATAGATCCAGTTAAACCTTCTTTATCTACTTTAGATAAATCCCATCCTCCTGATTCCATAGATTTTTCGAATTCTTCACCGTATTTAATTACGCCAGATTCGATCATCTCTCTCAACAAATCATTTCCTTCTCTTGTTCTTTCACCAACACCAGCAAATACGGACAAACCTGCATGACCTTTTGCAATGTTGTTGATTAATTCCATAATCAATACTGTTTTACCAACACCAGCACCACCAAACAATCCAATTTTACCACCTTTAGAATAAGGCTCAATTAAATCAATTACTTTAATACCTGTAAAAAGTACTTCCGCAGAAGTTGTTAAGTCTTCGAATCTTGGAGGATCTCTGTGAATTGGAGAACCATTTTCTTTTGATAAAGCAGGTAAACCATCAATTGGATCACCAACTACATTAAACAATCTACCTCTAATATTTTCACCAATTGGCATCATAATAGGAGAACCAGTTGAAACAACTTCCATTCCTCTACTCAATCCATCAGAAGCATCCATTGCGATAGTTCTAACAGTATCTTCACCAACATGTTGTTGACATTCCAATACTACCTTTTCTCCATTAGCTCTCGTAATAACTAATGAATCTAAAATATTAGGAAGTGGCCCTTTTTCAGTATCGAAACTTACATCGATAACAGGTCCAATTATTTGTGTTATTTTTCCAGTATTAACTGACATTTTTTTTGTTTTTAAAGTTAAACTTTATCGTATTTTAAGTCTGCAAAGGTAATATTAATTATCTTCTTATTATAACATAATTTAAGATTACTTTTTTAAAATTTTATTACTGATATTTGCAGAGCATAAAGAAATGCAAAGCATACAGATTTTAAGATAATTGTAGTGAAGGTTTACCTAAGTATTGATGAGTTTAAAGTGAATTGCAAAACAGCAGTTACAACTGGCACTTTTGATGGCGTGCACACAGGCCATAATGTAGTTATAAATCAGCTTATTAATGCTGCAAAAAAAATTAAAGGAGAAAGCGTTATTCTAACATTCTTTCCGCATCCAAGAATGGTTTTACATCCTGATGATCATGGATTACGTCTATTAAACACTATTAAAGAGCGAATTTCATTATTAGAAAAATCTGGAATTGACCATTTAATTGTACACCCTTTTTCAAAAAAATTTTCTCGTTTAAGCTCAACAGAATATATTCGAGATATTTTAGTAGATAAGCTGAATGTATCTAAATTGGTTATTGGATACGATCATCAATTTGGAAGGAACAGAGAAGGTTCCTTTAAACACTTACAAGAACTAGCTCCTCTTTACGATTTTACAGTAGAAGAAATTGCAGCCCAAGAAATTCAACAAATAAATATTAGCTCTACTAAAGTGCGAAATTCACTTTTAACAGGAGAAATTCAAGCTGCCAACCAATTTTTAGGATACAACTACTTTATAAAAGGGACAGTTGTTACTGGAGATAAAATCGGAAGAACTATTGGTTTTCCTACTGCAAATATTAAACTGAGTGAATGGTACAAATTAACACCTGCAACAGGAGTTTATGCTGTAAAAGTAAAATTAGATGGAGATATATTTAATGGAATGTTAAATATTGGAACACGGCCAACACTAAACGAAATCAACGAACAGTCCATTGAAGTAAATATATTTAACTTTGATGTAGATATATATAATAAAGAAATTGAAATTGAGTTTTATGAACGTGTAAGAGATGAACAAAAGTTTGAAAACATCTCAGAACTACAAAAACAATTAGAAATTGACAAACAAAATATTATACAAAATTTTAGTTAGCCTTTTATTAATCGCTTTTACAATTAGTACAAAAGCGCAATTGTTAGATTCAATTGCTTTTGATACCGTTCCAATATATAATTTACAACAAGCCTTAAAACAAGATCCTTTAAAAGTTTACAAGATTTCATTAAAAAAGATGAAGCTATCGAAACTTCCAACAGAAATTTTAGAATTTAAAAATCTACAATATTTAGATATTCAGAAGAACAAATTTAAAACCTTCCCTACTAATATTGCAACTTTTAAATATTTACAAGAGCTTAATATATCAACTAATAAGATTGAACTTATTACAAAAGAGCTTGGACAATTAGTTCATCTAAAAGAATTTACAGCCAACTCTAATCATATTGTTTCTCTTCCTAAAGAAATAAAATACCTTAAAAAATTAAAGTATATAGATATTTGGGGGAATGATATTGGATCTCTACCTTATGAAATAAGAGAATTAGAAGATAATTTGATAGAAATTGATATGCGGGTAATTTTAATGAGTAAAGAAGAAAACAACAAAATAAAAGCTCTTTTACCAAAGACTAAAATCCGATTTTCTAAATCTTGTAATTGTGCCTTTTAGAATTAAAGGTATTTAACTTCAATTCGTTACATATTTTTTAAAAAAAACCAACCGTTTTCATTAGAGATAGACTACTTTTGAAATAGAAACAAACCTTTAAAGGTATTTGTTCGTTTGATATCTTATATGAGTAAACACATTAAAATATTAATTATCACTGCCATATTCCTGGCATCGATTAATGCTAAAGCTCAAGATAAAATTTTATTCTTGAATGGAAAAAGTTTAGAGGGGAGTCTTTTAGAGAAAACTAACTATGAATTTACCTTTAAAAATAAGAAAGAAAAACAATTTTTAATAGATAAATACCGTGTTTTCTCATACACCCAAAATAACAAAGAAAGTGTAGTTTATGAATTTGATACCCTTTCTGGTAATTTTTTAAAAATAGAAGACATGAAAATGTTCGTTTATGGAGAAAGAGATGCCTATGCAAACTTTAAACCTATAATATCTAATGCTTTAGGTTTAGCAATTGGAGCAATTGGAGGATACCTAATGCAAACGGATGAATCATTTATTTACATTGCTTCACCTTTAATTTATACACCAATTACATTGCTATTTCCAACAAAAGTAAAACAGAGTAAACTAACAGAGGTAAAGTATTTACAAGAAGACGAATACTTAAGAGGTTATGAAAGAGTAGCAAGAGCCAAAAGAACCCAAGGAGCTTTAAAAACAAGTCTAATAGGAATGGGTGTTGGCTTTTTAATTGGAGTTATTACTAACGGAAGTAAAGATTAAAAATTTGAAAGGCTTCCTTTCTTTTATCAAACTTATTACCTACTCAAACCTATTTGTTTCTATATGTGTTGCTGCATTCACACATACAACTTACATTATTTACAATTTACCAGAAAACAACCTAGCCACAGTTTTAACTATGGTTTTTTGTTTTACATTTTTCACCTATAATATTCAGAGGTTTATCAAATTTAAGTCAGTCTTTCAAACTAAATCTAAACTTGGCAACAGGTTGCAATGGATGGTTAAAAACAAAAATTCTTTGGTCATACTGCCAATAATTTCGGGTATCATCGGCATAGGTTGCGCCTATTTCTTAAATCCTATATGTTTTCTTATTCTTTTTCCAATGGGAGCACTTTCAATGTTTTATGTTATACCTTTAATCCCATTTTACGCTAAAAGTACAACACTAAGAGATATTCCCTATCTTAAAATATTTGTAATTGGTTTTGTTTGGAGTCTTATTATTATTGGCCTACCCACTTTAAACTCAATCGGCACTTTATACTTCAATATCGATTACGTCTTTGCTTTACTTCAAGTTTTTTTATTTACAATTGCAATTACTTTACCTTTTGATATTAGAGATGTGGATTATGATAAAGACAATAATCTTAAAACTATACCTCGCCTTTTAGGTGAGACAAATACAATCATTCTTGCTGAAATACTTTTAATAGGTTCAATTTTGTTATTATACATTTCTAACATTTCATCCAATCATTTTTACGGATTACTAATTGGACATTTTATAACAATGGTGGTAATTTCTTTTAGCAAAAAAGAGCGTTCAGAGTTGTTTTTTGCAGGATTGGTTGAGGGATTAATCCTTGTCATTTATGGTTGCATACTTATTTCTGAATACCCTTTTTCTCTCTAATATTTTTATAAGTCTTTATTGCAAGCATCAAGATCACACCAAACAAAACTATTCCAACAACTCCCCAAACCCAGCTTATTGCATTTTTCAAAACCACCAAAAAAACAATAGCAAAAAGAAAAACTGTTGCGACCTCATTCCAAATCCTCAATTTTAGGGAAGAAAAATTCAATTTATCGTTAATCAATTGAATATACATTCTATGACATAGAAATTGATAAACATACAAGCCAAAAACAAAAGTTAATTTAACCTGCATCCAACTTTGATATAAAAAACCAGGAACTTCATACAATAACCAAAATGCAAAAAAAGCTGTTAAAACCGCTGATGGCCAAGTAATACCATACCATAGCCTCTTACTCATTAACTTATACTGTTTTTGTAAAATAGCTTTTGCATTTGCATCTTCCTTATCAGCCTCTACAAAGTAAATAAACAACCTTACAATGTAAAATAGACCTGCAAACCAAGTAACCACAAAAATTATATGAAGTGCTTTTATGTAACCAAATTCCATAATGCAAAAGTAATGATTTGTTTATCCAAATAGAAAAAAGACCGCTCTGCTTAGATAAAAAAGAGATTAGATTGTTTTTTTAGAACAGGCATAAATACAGAGACTAAGATTATGACTACTTTTGTAGTATGAATAAAAAAGGAGTATTATTAGTAAATTTAGGAACACCAGATAGCCCATCAGTAAAGGATGTACGTAAATACTTACGTGAATTTTTAATGGATGAATATGTTATTGATTTGCCATACATAACTAGATGGTTTTTGGTTAATGTGATTATTGCTGTATTTAGAGCCCCCCAATCAGCAAAAATTTATAAGCAAGTTTGGACTAAAGAAGGGTCTCCGCTTAAAATTTATGGCTTAAAAGTGCAAGAACTACTTCAGAAAAAATTAGGTGATGATATTCATGTTGCTTTTGCTATGAGATACCAAAACCCAGCAGTTGAAGTAGCAATAAAAGAGCTAAAAAATAAGGGTATTGATGATTTAGTTGTCATCCCTCTTTACCCTCAATGGGCTTCCTCCTCAACAAAATCTAGCATAGAAAAAGTTAAAGAAGAACTTAAAGCACACAACTATTCCCCTAAAGTTAGATATGTAGAGAACTTTGTGAAAAATGAAAAATTTATTGCTGCTGTTGCTGAAAATGGAAATAAACACTGGAAAACTGGCAAATACGATAAAGTACTTTTTAGCTACCATGGTATTCCAGAAAGACACATTTTAAAAGATTGTGACAATAACTATTGTAAACTAGATGGAAATTGCTGCCAAAGCTACTCTGATAAAAATAGACTGTGTTATAGTGCTCAATGTTATGAAACATCTCGTTCAGTAGCAAAAGCGATGGGCTTAAAAGAATCTGATTATTCTGTTGCTTTCCAATCAAGACTAGAAACACGAGCAAGAGATCCTTGGTTAAAACCTTACGCTGATGTGGTTGCTGCAGAATCTCCAAAAAGTGGAGTTAAGAATATACTTGCATTTTCACCTTCTTTTGTTGCAGATTGTCTTGAAACAACTATTGAAGTGGGTGATGAGTTTAGAGAAATATTTGAAGAAAATGGTGGTGAACATTGGCAATTGGTTGAAAGTTTAAATGATTCTCCTTTATGGATTGAAGCCTTGGAAGAGTTGTCTACAAAGGAGAATTAATGTTCTTTATTCTCTCTAAAATTTTATTGTTTTTATTGAGCCCAATTATTTGGATTTTCACGCTCTTAGTTTGGTCTGTTTTAACTAAGAACCATAAAAGAAAGAGAACGCTATTAATTACGACTGTTGTTATCTTTTATTTATTTTCGAACACTTTTATCTTAGATGAGTTTGTAAGAGCTTACGAAGAAAGAAATGAAACTTATTCTGAACTAACAGTTAGTTATGATGTTGCTATAGTATTAGGAGGTTTTTCTGGATATGATTCGGAACAAGAAATAGTTCAATTTCATACTGCAACCGATAGATTAATGGCAGGTATCAAACTATACAAAACCGGAATAGCTAAAAAAATAATGATTTCAAGTGGTTCTGGAAGTATTCTTAAACCAAAATTAAAAGAAGCGCTATTCATTAAAGACTATCTAATAACTATTGGAATTCCTGAAGAAGATTTAATTATAGAATCCGAATCAAAAAACACACGAGAAAATGCGGTAAACTCTGCTAAAATTCTAAATAAAGAATATCCTAACGGAAAGTTCATTTTAGTTACATCTGCAACACATATGCCAAGAGCCAAAAGATGTTTTCAAAAAGTTGGATTAAAAATCACACCGTTTAGTGTTGATCATAAATCTGGTCCAAGAAAATATGTTTTAGACCATTTACTATTGCCTAACCCTATTTGTTTTGTAATGTGGCTAACCCTCACAAAAGAATGGACTGGTTTTATTGTTTATAAATTTACTGGCTACATTTAAAAGAACACCTTTTTTAATTTGCACAATTAGTGTTATAAAACGCTACAGTTTATCTTTCATTTTTTTCTTAAACTCTTTAATCAGAAAAATATTTTAACATCTCTTTTTTGATAGGTAAGTTATTTGGACTAAACAACTCTCATCCTTCTTTTTGATAATAATAATAATATGTTCCTTCGTTATTAAACAAATTACCAGATTGTTCTCTTGTGAATGTTCCGTATTTAAAAAACCCTTAAATCTCCATCCACAGTTAATTCAAAAAAACTGTAAGCTGTTTTTCACAGTTTACACCGTACAATTATAGGATCAACATGAGAAGTCATCCTAACCGTGTTAACTTCATCAAATAATAATACTTCATCTACATATTTTGGTCTAACATATTTCTTTTCTCCACTTATATCAAAGTACTTTGTTTCTAGATGCTTATCACCCCAACTTGTTGGCAACATAAAATCCAAATAACTAGTATCTTCATATTTAATAATTAACTCTTTTGTAAGTTGACTATAACAATCAAAAAGAACAAAAACCAAAAAAATAGAACAATAAATTTTCTCCTAATTTAAAACAACATAAAAAAAGGTCTTTTCCGAATACTCAGAAAAGACCTTTTTTATTTTAAGGTTACGGTTCAAGCCCGTAATGACGAATTGTGTTAAGCTAAAACTGCTTTTACTGCATCAGCAGCTTCTTTTAACAATACAGCAGATTGAACATCTAAACCAGAATCATCAATTAACTTTTTAGCTTCAACAGCATTTGTTCCCTGTAAACGAACAATAATTGGCACTGGAATGTTACCAATATTTTTATAAGCATCAACAACACCTTGAGCAACTCTATCGCATCTTACAATACCACCAAAGATATTAATTAAAATTGCTTTTACATTTGGATCTCTTAAGATCATTCTAAATGCTTTTTCAACTCTTTCAGCATCTGCAGTTCCACCAACGTCTAAGAAGTTAGCAGGCTCTCCACCAGATAACTTAATTATATCCATAGTTGCCATTGCTAAACCAGCTCCGTTAACCATACAACCAACATTACCATCTAAATCAACATAATTTAAACCAGCTTCAGCAGCTTCTAATTCAATTGGATTATCTTCTGAAGGATCGTGCATTGCTGCAATTGCCTTGTGTCTATATAAAGCGCTATCATCAATACTTACTTTAGAATCTACAGCAATAATTTTATTGTCAGATGTTTTTAATACTGGATTAATCTCAAACATTGAAGAATCTGTACCGTCATAAGCAGCATATAATGCAAAAACAAATTTTGTCATTTGCTTAAACGCCATCCCAGACAAACCTAAGTTAAAAGCAATTTTTCTTGCTTGAAAACCTTGTAAACCGACTGTTGGATCAATTTCTTCTTGAAAAATTAAATGAGGCGTATTTTCAGCAACTGTTTCAATATCCATTCCACCTTCAGTTGAATACATAATGATATTTCTACCAGAATCTCTGTTTAATAAAACAGACATATAAAACTCTTCAGTTTCAGCTTCACCAGGATAATAAACATCTTGGGCAACTAACACCTTACTTACTAATTTTCCTTTTTCGCTTGTTTGAGCAGTAACTAAGTGGCCACCTAAAATTCCTTTAGCAATATCAGCAACTTTGTCTATTCCTTTTGCAAGAACTACACCATGAGAACCAGTTTCAGTAACTGTTCCTTTACCTCTACCACCAGCATGAATTTGTGCTTTTAAAACAAACCATTCCGTTCCAGTATCAGCAGTTAATTGCTTTGCAGCTTCAACAGCTTCCTCTGGAGTATCAGCAACAATTCCTTCTTGAATTGCAACTCCAAATCCTTTTAATAAAGATTTTCCTTGATATTCATGTATATTCATACTTCTCTAAGTTTTCTAAATTATCCATCAAAAGTAACGGTTTTAATTGATTTTTCCTTGTCCTTTTTCGAACAAATATTTAATGTAATTTAGCTCAATCAACTTTAAAAAAATTTTAACTTTAAAATTTACCAACTCAATTAATGATTAAAGCCAAAAACATAAAAAAATCTTACGGAGAATTAGAAGTACTCAAAGGAGTTGATCTTCAAATAAAAAAAGGAGAAGTTATTTCTATTGTTGGTGCTTCTGGGGCAGGGAAATCTACCTTATTACAAATTATAGGAACATTAGATTTACCTGATACTGGTAGTGTTTCCATTCAAGATGTAAATACATCTATTTTAAATGATAAAGATCTTTCTTTATTTAGAAATAAGCATATCGGTTTTGTTTTTCAATTCCACCATTTACTGCCTGAATTTACTGCTTTAGAAAACATTTGCATTCCCGCTTTTATTCATAAAACACCTAAAGCTGAAGCCGAAAAAAAGGCAATAGAATTATTAACAAAATTAGGTGTTGCAGATAGAGCCAGTCATAAACCTTCTGAGCTTTCTGGTGGAGAACAACAACGAGTTGCTGTTTGTAGAGCTTTAATTAATAAACCCGCAGTTATTTTAGCTGACGAACCTTCAGGAAATTTAGATTCCGCATCGGCCAAAGAATTACATCAATTGTTTTTTACTTTACGTGATGAGTTAAACCAAACCTTTGTTATTGTAACTCACAACGAAGAATTGGCTAACATGGCAGATAGAAAGCTGACTATGAAAGATGGAAAGATCGTTAGTTAATGAAAAATAAGATTTAGCACCTAATAAAAATTATTACCCAACTTTATTAATTCAGACGATGAAAAGTAAATTCCTATTTTTAATTCTTACCATTTTCTTATTTAACTCAATAATATTTGCTCAAGATTGGACCGATGAGAAAGAAGATAGAAAGAAAACAAGATTTTTTATTGGAGCTAACGTAGGTGCTTTTTTTGCTAACAACAATACTGCTTCATTTTATGATGGTTCAAACAAAAATAGTCCATATGGAGTTCAATACATTTTAAATAATCCAAACAATAAACCTGTTTTCGATAGCTACTTTAAACAAACCTACTCTCTAGAAGAATTGCCTTTAAACCCAATCTATAAAACAGCTTTAGATTTAGGGTTACATGCAGGTCTTAGTATTGGAAAAAAAATTTCTTTTTTTATTGATCTTAATTTTGCAACTCTAAACGTAAACCAATTGTTTACCATCTTAATTGATGATCCTACTAATTTATCTATTGAACCCAACTATGAGCAGTTACCTATTATTGGTAAAGAGAAAAGAATTAATATTAATTTAGGTACTCAGCTTAACTATTATAACCAAGGTAAAACAACTCTTTATTGGTCGGTTTTTGGAAACTTTAATCGTATTGAGTTAATAAGAAATTATATTATTATCGATAATAGAGAATATGAAATCAATCATAACACATTTCAACAACCTAATATTAAACCTAATGGAACAGGCTATGGAACAGGTACAGGTTTAGGTATTAAATATAAATTGTCAGAAGAATTAACAATAGATCTTACTTATAATTTTTATTACCTAAAAACAAGCATAAGTTCGCTTTCAGACTTTGGTATTAATCACGGAATAAGCTTTAGACTAATCTGGAACTGATTATTAAATTATTTCTATGTTAATAACAGTAAACTTAGTCCTTGTAATTAATTAGTGAATTTTAAGCCTAATCTAATAACAAAAAATCAGCTTATAAATAAGGTGAAATATAGGTGATTTTTACTTTTACTACTCTTAAAGATTCAATACTGTTTAAATCCAATTAGAATAGCTATTATAATTTAATTAAAATTTCTGGAAATCTAATTAAAAATATAGCAAGATAAATTACCTTTGTTTTGATGCATGAAAAGTTTATCGACATAGAAAAAGTGATTAAGGATAAAAATCCTAAGCTTTTAAAAATACTACCTAAATTCATTGTTAACTATATAAAACGAATAGCACACCAAAATGATGTGAATGATATTTTACACGATTTTAAAGATATTTATGATTACGAATTTTGTGCTGCGTTAATCAAACGCTTAAACATGAAAGTATCAGTAAGCGGTCAAGAAAATATACCTAAAGAAGGAGGGATTATTTTTGCTTCAAACCATCCTTTAGGCGGTATGGATGCAATGGCTTTGGTTACAGTAATTGAACCTTATCGCAAAGATGTAAAGTTTATTGTAAATGATATTTTATTAAATCTTAAAAATCTTACTGGATTATTTGTAGGAGTTAACAAGCATGGTGGTAACACTAAAAATTCATTAAAAGTTATTGATGATTTATTTGCTTCTGACAAAGCTGTTTTTGTTTTTCCTGCAGGAATGGTTAGTAGAAGAAAAAAAGGTGTTGTAGCAGATTTAGAGTGGAAAAAAACTTTTATTACCAGAGCAAAAAAACATGATAAAACAATTATTCCTGTTTATGTAGATGGAAGCCTTTCTAACTTTTTTTACAGACTATCTAACTTAAGAACAACATTAGGTGTTAAAGCCAATTTAGAAATGTTATATTTATGTGACGAATCTTTTCAACAAGAAGATAAGACACTAAACATTATATTTGGAGAACCAATTCCTTCCTCCTTTTTCGACAGTACAAAATCGGATAAAGAATGGAGTAATTGGATGGAAGAAAAGGTTCATTCAATGAAAATAGCTAATAAATAATAAATGAGTAAAATTATTCCACCAGAAAATATTAAACTTATTGAACAAGAACTCAATGCAACTACTTTTGTTAGAAATACTAATAAAGCAAACAATGAAATTTACATTGTAAACTATCATAACGCGCCAAATACAGTTAATGAAATTGGAAGATTAAGAGAGTTAACATTCTCTGAAGCTGGAGGAGGAACTGGAAAAGAAATTGATATTGACGATTTTGATACCTCAGAGAATTGTTACGATCAATTAATTGTATACGATAGAGATAACCAAATAATATCTAGCGGATACCGATTTATTTATGGTGAAAAGGTTTTAAATGGTGGAGAAATCGAACTATCTACTAAACATTACTTTAATTTTTCTGATGAATTTATAACCGACTATTTACCTTTTACAATTGAATTAGGAAGATCTTGGGTACACCCAGATTACCAAGCCGGAAAATCTAGAAAAGGATTATTTGCTTTAGACAACCTATGGGATGGTTTAGGTGCAATAATGATAAAATATCCTAACATGAAATACTTTTTTGGTAAAGTAACCATGTACACATCATATAATGTAGATGCACGAAATGCATTATTGTACTTTATGAATTCTTACTTCCCAGATAAAGACAAATTAGTAACCCCTATTCATCCTATTAATATGGATGCGGATTTATCAGCAATTAAAAACTTACTTCAAGATCAAAATTTTGATGATGGCTTAAAATTACTTAACGGATTTCTTAAAGGACATAACGAAAGAGTTCCTCCACTCATTAACACTTATATGAAGCTTTCTCCTTCTATGAAAAGCTTCGGAACAGCAGTTAATCCTGAATTTGGAGGTGTTGAAGAAACAGGAATACTAGTAACTACTGCTGATATCTATCCTGAAAAAACAGAAAGACATTTAGTTTTTTAATTGAACGCCAAGTTTATTAATGGACTTTTCTACTAAAGTATATACAACAACAAGCTTATTAGAGTTTATAAATTCTGACAGTTTTAAGAATTTAAAAAACTATCCGATCACAATACATCGAGCGCTATCACACATTAACAATCCGCGTGCTGATGCTGATGATAAAATACTTTACATCACATCTAATAACGAAGAGATTGTTGGGTATCGACTAATAATGGTTGATGAAATTATAATTGACAACACTAAAGAGAAAATTGGTTGGTACAGTTGTGTTTGGGTAAACCCTAATT
The DNA here is from genome assembly GCA_913048175.1 of uncultured Flavobacteriales bacterium. GTDB lineage: Bacteria > Bacteroidota > Bacteroidia > Flavobacteriales_E > Vicingaceae. The sequence goes on from CAJWVX010000082.1 coordinate 12,335, forward strand.
ATAGAGGAAAAGGAATTGCCAAAAAATTAGTGCAACAATCTTTAAAGGATTGGGACAATAAAATAATTTTTCAGGGCCCAGTTGCAGCATCTCAAAAGTTATATTACAGTACAGGAGTATTTAATAAAGCTTCTTTATCAGGATTTAGAGGTTATTGCAGGTTTGATAGCAACACAATTATCAAAGCTAAATTTCCTGCTTTAAAACCTACCTTATTTATCTTTAAAACCATTGACAGTCTCTTTAATCTATTTGGAGATGTTCTTTTAAAGTCTAAACTATCTACTAACAATTTAAATAAGGATTTAATAAAAGTTGTTTCTGAAGTTGATGAGGCAATAAATACTTTTATCAACTCACAAAACAGTAACAATCTTTTTAAAAGGGGTATTCAAGAGTTAAATTGGATTTTAAAATATCCTTGGATTTTGGAACAAGACAATATGGATGAAGTAAGTAAGAACTACTACTTTTCTTCTGTATCTAAAAAATTTGAATACATTAATGTAAAATTCTATAATGAGAATAAAGAGCTAGAAGGTTTCGTTATTTATCAAATTAGAGATGAGCATATCTCAATACAATACGCTTCTTTTACTGATAACCAAACTGAACAAGTTGTAGCAATGACTAAAGAACTGATTAGAACACATAAAATTAATTTCTTTAGCACTTTTGATACTAGACTTACAAATTACTTTAATAAAAAAAGTAATCCATTTTTGTTTAAGAAACCCATTTTAAGAGATTACTATTACTCTAAATATTTTGATCATTATTTTAACGAAAATCCTAACCTTACTTTTGAATCTGGTGATGGAGACATGATATTTACCTAATTGGATTTTAAATACCTTACATATAAACAGATTGATAAAGCTAAATGGGATGAATGTATCTCAACTTGTAAAAACCACATGGTTTATGCTGAAAGCTGGTATTTAGATATTGTTTGCAATAAGAATTGGAGCGCGCTAGTATTAGGCGATTATGAAGCAGTAATGCCTTTGCCTTTAAAATCTAAAATGGGTTTAACTTATGTGCAACAACCATTTTGGACACAACAACTAGGGGTATTTTCTAAAAAAGAGATTACAACTGATTTAGTAGATACATTTTTAAATAACATTCCTAAAAAGTTAGCAATGGTCAGTTTAAATCTCAACGAAACTAACTTAACAGAAAATCAGAAATTAGATTCTAAAACCAACTTAATAGTTGATTTAAATATTTCTTTTGTGGAAATTAAAACTAACCTCTCATCCAACACCAAAAGGAATTGCAATAAATCCAACAAGGAAGATTTAATCATTGATTTTGATAGCACAGATGTAACGGAATATATTAACTTCTTTAAGGCTCATATTAAAAACCCGATTTCTGAATTTCATTATTCTTGTTTAGAGCAAATAATTACTGAAAGTATAAAAAAAGGTAAAGGATTTATTGCTTTGGTAAAACATGAAAACGAAATAATAGCTGCTTCTTTAATTCTAAAATCTGATAACAGATTAATATATAGAACAGGAACATCCAACCAAAAAGGAAAAGACTTAAAAGCAATGTTTTTCTTAGTAGAATCAATTCTTAAAACATACCAAAGCCAAAACTACCTCTTAGATTTTGAAGGTTCAGAACTAGAAGGTGTATCAAGGTTTTACAAAGGGTTTGGAGCTCAAAATAGTCCATATTATTACTATAAGAAGTATAATAATAAATTGTTAAAGGTTTTAAAGAAGTGAACTTTACTAATTTAAGAAAATAAGATTTATTACAATTTTATTAATTGGAATTACATTTGTTGGTTGCGGACAATCGGAGGTGAAAAAATCTTACCTAACTGTCTCTGAAATTAATATTTGTATGGATGAAATTGACTCGGACAAATCCTTAATGGAAGAATTTTCCGATGGAGTTATATTATATGACGGGTTCAATGTTGATTTTAGTAATTACAAGCTATATGACAATGAAACTCAAGAACTAAATATGTTAACACATACTGAATATTCAGACACTACTCTTAGCTTTACTTTTTACTACAAAGAAGGCAGCGTTATATTCGCAAAAGCAGAAAAAATCTTAAGAAATAGCGATAAGTATTCACATGAACAAAAAGTTTATTATTCTAGTGGGAACGTGATATTTCAAACTAATGAAAATAGATTTAATTTTGATTTACACGAATTAGGATTAAGACACTTGAAAAGCCACAGAGAAGAATTTGAACAGATAAAAAAAAATGGAATTCAAAATCCCAATCTATTCTCTAAATAATTCCACTTTTGTCATACTGAACAACATTTATTAATCGCTTCAGCGATTAAAATAAATGAAGTGAAGTATCTGTAATTAGATACATCATTTTGTTTTATAAGAAGTTACTCCTTATCCGCCTAGGTGTTTATCCAGATACAGTTAAATACTATTTAGTGGTTATTTCATTTGGATCCCGGATAGGAGTTTATCCTGTGCGATAGTCGAAGAAATATGCGACTTCCAAAGGAGCATACATCGTCTTTTTAAATCCCCCTAGCCCCCTTAAAAAGGGGGCATAAAAAAATGCCAGCATAAAGCTGGCATTTTTGTTTTCAATATGAAATTGCTTCGTTCCTCGCAATGACGAACTATAATTACTTAGCGTAATTTACAGCTCTTTTTTCTCTAATAACAGTCACCTTAACCTGTCCTGGATAAGTCATTTCTGTTTGTATTTTCTCCGCTAAGTTAAAAGACATAGTATCTGCTTCAGCATCACTAATTTTAGCACTTTCAA
>CAJWVX010000083.1 GCA_913048175.1 uncultured Flavobacteriales bacterium
TGTTTGCATATAGAGATGCTTTAAAGGGTTTCTAAAAAGAAAATATTTAAAAAAAAGAGGCTTATGAAATTTCATAAGCCTCTTTTTTTAAAGATGATTTTAAGAATTAGTCATTAAGTTCTTCTAATGGAATATCATCTTCATTGTTATTTTCTTGATTTTGTTCGTCAGGTTTCATAATGTCATCAAAAGCAGCATACATTATCAAATGACTTACTGGTATTGTTACTAGTAACCCAACAACTAAACATAAGGCACCTGCAATGTTTATGAAGAGAAGGCATATTACCAATAAGAAAAAAGACAACCAATGTTTACTTACAATTCTTCTACTGGCTTCCATAGAGTCCCAAACACCTATACCCGAATAAAAGTAAATGATTGGAATAGCTAATGACCAAGCAACAGTAAGGTAAATTCCAGGGATAATTAGGCAAATAAAACCTATTATAGTTACTAGGCTTGTTAATAAAGCAACTCCTGCTATTTTTCCAATTGAATTAAATGGTTTAAAGAAATCTTCAAAAGTTGGTTTTTTGCCTAGTTTTATTTTTCTAGCTACATAGAAGTATCCTAAATTTAAAACTCCTGTCAAAACTATCTGTGCAATAGAGCCAACAACTGGGATAAATGCAGCAGCCATTGAAATTAAAACCCCAACGATAGAAAAACCTATAAAAAGGCCATATTCCCTTTTGAAAATTGCAAAACCAGTAGCAATGTATTGTTCTAACTTAAATTCGAAACCTTCATTAATAAGTTTATTTACTTTAGATTCAATATCCATTTTTACAATTTAAGTTTTAACATAAAAAAGCTCATTTATCAAACGATAAATGAGCTTTTTTAGATTAATTATTTTAAGCTTCTACACTAACCGATGGTCCAGAAGCAACTAGTGCTTTACCTTCATCGTTGTCAGTATATTTTTCGAAATTCGCAATAAATAAGCTTGCTAATTTTGTTGCTTTTGTAGTCCACTCTTCCGGATTACTGTAAGTATCTCTTGGGTCTAAAATATCTGAATCAACACCAGGTAAAGAAGTTGGAACTTGCAAGTTAAAGATTGGAATATTTTTAGTTTCAGCTTTTTCAATAGAACCATCTAAAATAGCATTAATAATTCCTCTTGTATCTTTAATAGAAATACGTTTCCCAGAACCATTCCATCCAGTATTTACCAAATAAGCTTCAGCACCATGCGCTTCCATTTTCTTAACTAATTCAGCACCATACTGAGTAGGGTGTAATGTTAAGAATGCTTCTCCAAAACAAGCAGAGAAAGTTGGAGTAGGTTCTGTAACACCTCTTTCGGTACCAGCTAATTTAGCAGTAAAACCTGAGAGGAAGTGATATTTTGTTTGGTCTGGAGTTAATTTAGAAACCGGAGGTAAAGTTCCAAATGCATCAGCAGATAAGAAAATTACTTTTTTAGCATGTCCAGCTTTAGATACTGGAGTAACAATGTTTTCTATGTGTTCAATTGGGTAAGAAACTCTTGTGTTTTGTGTAGTCGATCCGTCTGTAAAATCAATTTTACCATTACTATCAACAGTTACATTTTCTAATAATGAATCTCTTTTAATAGCTCCAAAAATTTCTGGTTCAGAACTTTTATCTAAATTAATAGTTTTAGCATAACATCCACCTTCAAAGTTAAAAACACCGTCATTATCCCATCCGTGCTCATCATCACCAATTAATTGACGATTTGCGTCAGTAGATAATGTCGTTTTTCCAGTACCTGATAAACCAAAGAATATGGCAGTATCACCATCTTCACCAACATTAGCAGAACAGTGCATAGATGCCATTCCTTTTAAAGGTAAATAATAGTTCATCATAGCGAACATTCCTTTTTTCATTTCACCACCATACCAAGTGCCACCAATTAACTGCATTTTTTCAGTTAAGTTGAATAACACAAAGTTTTCAGAATTTAATCCTTGTTCCTTAAAGTCCGGGTTAGAAGTCTTAGAACCGTTCATTACCACGAAATCTGGTTCACCAAAATTAGCTAATTCTTCAGCTGAAGGACGGATAAACATGTTGGTTACAAAATGTGCTTGCCATGCAACTTCAACAATAAATCTAACTTTTAAACGAGTATCTTCGTTAGCACCGCAAAAAGCATCAACAACAAATAATTTCTGATTTGATAATTGATCAGTAACTAATTCTTTTACTTCGTCCCAAACCTTCTGTGTAGTAGGTTTGTTATCGTTGGGAGACTCTTCAGTACTCCACCATAAAGTGTCTTTAGTTACATCATCTTTTACAATAAACTTATCTTTAGGAGAGCGCCCTGTAAAAATGCCAGTCATTACGTTAACTGCATCTAATTCAGTTTTTTGTCCAACATCAAATCCTTCTAACGCGGGATTCATTTCATGCTTGTATAATTCATCATAAGATGGATTGTACATTAATTCTTTAATATCATTAATCCCTAGTGCAGATAATGACTTTATAATTGATTCCTTACTACTATCCATTTGGTTGTATTATGGTTTTTATTATAATATATAATGTATGATACGATGAAAACCCATAAAAGGCTTCCGAGAACAAAGTTCTCAATCCTTTTTTTAATATCAAAGGATGAAATTATCTTTTATGAACAGATTTTTTATTCAACATTATGTGAGCCATGTCAGAAGAACCAATAGCTGCTTTGATCTTTCCTATTAACTCCTTTTTTTGTTTTGTTGATAAGTTTTTAGTCTGAAAAAGGTAATCTCTTTCTCCTTCACGTCCCCAAGATACAATTTCGGGTTTAATGTTAGTTTTGTGTTTCTGATTAAAACTAGCTAATTCAGAATCGATTTTTGCTTTTAATTCACTATCAATTCCTGATGCTTTACTTATAAATACTATAATAATGTCAAATACAGTTTCTTTTGTACTAGCTGGGAGTTCAGAATTTTCAGAAACTGTTTTCTCAGAATTAATAGTCTTAGATGGAGATTTGCATGAAAATAACGTTGCAGAAGCAATAATTATAGTTACAAGAAGTGTTTTCATATTTTAAGTTTTTAATAATCTATGAGCATAATGTAAATCACTTGCCAATTTTACTCTTAAATCTAAAGTAGTTAATTTTTAAGAAATGCCTAATTATCTAGCAATTTTTTATTTGTAGAATATTTCATTTTTTAATTTTTATATGATAAAAGATTTAAGAATGGTTCACTATTTGATTAAATTCGTCCACACAAAAAATATAAATTATGAGAAGGTTATTTGTTTTTATTATTTCATTTTTGATTGTAGGAGCTTTAAACGCTCAAGATAAAAGGAATATTACTTTAGAAGATATTTGGAAAGATTCTAAATTTTCTGGTCGTTCAATAAGTGGTTTACGATCTATGAATGATGGTATTCATTATACTACCTTAAGGGTAGGTAAGATTGTAAAACATGCTTATGCAAATAAAAATATGGAGGAAACTTTAGTTTCTGAAGATGATTTAAAAATAGGAAAGAAGGCTTTTAATATAAATGGATATGCATTTAGCGCTGATGAAACTAAATTATTGATTGCAACAGAACAAGAAAAGATTTATAGACATTCTTCAAAATCACATTATTATATCTATGATTTAAAAACTAAAGAATTTACCAAGTTAACTGATGGAGTTAAACAGATGTATGCTACATTTTCTCCTCTAGGAAATAAAGTAGCTTATGTAAAAGCTAATGATATCTATTATAAAGATTTAACTTCTAATAAAGAGATTAGAGTTACTACAGATGGGAAGAAAAATGAAATTATTAATGGTGCTTCTGATTGGGTTTATGAAGAAGAGTTGGTTTTAGTAAAAGCATTTAAATGGTCACCAAATGGAGAGAAAATAGCTTTCTATCGTTTTGATGAGAGTAATGTAAAGGAGTGGTTAATGAAAATTTATGGACCTCTTTATCCAAATGAAGAACGTTTTAAATATCCGAAAGCAGGTGAGGATAATTCTAAAGTTGAAATTTTCTTTTATGATTTAGCAGGAGCAAAAAAAGTGAAAGCAAATGTAGGAGATTCTTATGAGTATATTTCAAGAATTAACTGGACTAACGATTCTAAAAGTTTAGCTATTCAAAGTTTAAACAGACAACAGAATGATTTAAACATCCATTTAACAAATGCAGAAAAAGGAGAGAGCAAAATTATTTTTACAGAAAAAACAGAAAATTATGTTGAGGTACCAACTACAGAATTCTTAAAAACAAAAGATCAGTTTATCATAACGAGCGAAAAAGATGGGTATAATCATATCTATCTATATGATATCAATGGAAAGTTAATTAATCAAGTTACAAAAGGGACTTGGGATGTTTCTAGTTATTATGGGGTTGACGAGAAAAAAGGATTGGTATTTTATCAATCTGCTGAATTAGGAGCAATTGATAGGCAAGTATATTCAATTAAATTAAATGGAACATCTAAAAAACAATTAACTGCAGAAAGAGGACAGAATAGAGCTAGCTTTAGCACTTCTTTTAAATATTTTATCAACCATCATTCCTCTGCGAGTTCTCCTAAATTAGTGACTTTACATGATTATAATGGAAAGCCTAAAAGTGTATTAGAGGATAATGCAGCACTTAAGAAAACTATGGAAGGTTTTAATTTTTCAAAAAAAGAGTTCTTTAAGATTAGTGCAAATGGAACAGACTTAAATGCTTGGAAAATTTTACCAACTAATTTTGACAAAACAAAAAAGTATCCTGTTTTAATGTATGTTTATGGAGGTCCTGGAATTAATACGGTAAACGATTCATGGGATGGTGGAAATACAATGTGGTTTAACCATTTATCAAGTAAAGGATATATTGTTGTTTCTGTAGATGCTCGAGGAACAGGGTATAGAGGTGTAGAATTTAAAAAGACAACTTATAAGCAATTAGGGAAATATGAAACTGAAGATCAAATTTCTGCAGCTAAGTATTTAGCAACGTTACCATATGTTGATGGAAGTAGAATAGGAATGTTTGGTTGGAGTTATGGTGGTTATATGTCATCATTATGTATTACCAAAGGAGCAGATGTATTTAAGGCGGCTATTGCTGTTGCACCAGTAACTAATTGGAGATATTATGATAATATTTATACAGAACGTTACATGCAAAGACCACAAGATAACGCAAGCGGTTATGATGACAACTCTCCAATTAATCATGTAGACAAATTGAAAGGAAATTATTTATTGGTTCACGGGATGGCTGACGATAATGTACATTATCAAAATGCAGTTGAAATGAGTGCCGCTTTAATTAATGCAAATAAACAATTTACTGAAATGATGTACCCAAATAAAAATCACGGAATTTATGGTGGTAATACAAGGCTTCATTTGTATACATTGATGACAGAATTTATATTAAAGAATTTATAGTAATTTAGGCACTTCGAAATTAAAAAAACAACTATGGCTAGAGCAGCAAATTTAGAATCTCAAAAAGAATTATTTGGACACCCAATTGGCTTGTTTGTTTTGTTTTTTACAGAAATGTGGGAACGTTTTTCTTATTATGGAATGCGAGCAATTTTGGTAATTTATATGGTTGCTACTGTTGATAATGAGACGGGACCAGGTTTAGGTTGGACAACAAAAGAAGCTTTAATGCTTTATGGTTGGTACGTTATGTTAGTTTATGTAATATCTATTCCTGGTGGAATTTTAGCAGATAAAGTATTAGGTCAGAAAAAGACAGTTATGTTAGGAGCTATTACTTTAGTTGCTGGACATGGCGTTTTAGCAATTGATGCTATTTGGGCATTTTTTACTGGTTTAGGACTAATTATTCTTGGTGTAGGAATGTTAAAGCCAAATATTTCAACAATGGTTGGTGGTTTATATAAACCAGGAGATGTTAGAAGAGATAAAGGATTTAGTATCTTTTATATGGGGATTAATCTTGGTTCTTTATTAGCAACTACATTGGTTGGTTTAGTTATAGCAGAGTGGGGATGGCATGCTGGATTCGGAATGGCTGGAATTGCAATGTTGTTTGGTTTGGTTTTTTACATAATGGGTCAAAAGCACTTAACTGAAGTTGGAAACAAACCTGTTAAATCTGAAAGCAATGATGACGTTTCTATTTTAGGTCTTTTTTCAAATCTTCTAAAGTCCCCAGTGCATTTAGGAATTACTATTGTATTACTTGCTTTGTCAGTTTATGCTGGTGTTACTTTTGATTCTGTTGATAGGTGGGGGTATGGAGCTTTATTTATCTTTTTATCTTTTGTTACAGGTATGATGATGATGATGTATAAAGATTTGAATACTCAAATATTAAAAGATCGTTTCCTAGTATTGTTACTTTCTTTCCTGTTAGTTGTTGTCTTTTGGGGGGCTTTTGAACAAGCAGGAGGTTTAATGTCATTATACACAGAAGCTAAAACGGATAGAATGTTATTGGGATGGGAAGTTCCAACACCTATTTTTCAAGGTTTAAATGCAGGATTTATCTTATTATTTGCTGTTTGGATCGCAAACATTTGGGCAAAAAGAAAAATGAAAAATAAAGAAGCTTCTGCACTATTTAAAATGGCAACAGGTACTATTATTATGGGACTTGGATTTGTATTTATGATTTTTGCAGTAAGAGAATATGAAGCAACTGGAAGTTCTAATATGATGTGGTTAGTTTTAGCTTACCTATTTCATACTATTGGAGAATTATGTTCTTCACCAGTTTCATTATCTTTTGTAACTAAATTAGCACCAGTTAAATATGCATCATTAATGATGGGGTTATACTTTGCTGCAACAGGTTTAGGAGGTAAAGTTGCAGGTATTTTAGGAGAGCATTCAGAAAGCTTTGGAGAGTATTCTATTTTTATTGGAATTACAATTTTTACAGTTGTTTTTGGTTTACTAGTGATAGCATCATTAAAACCTTTAAATAGATTAGTTCATGGTGCTGAAGATTTAGAAGGTACAAGTAATGAAGAAACTGAAGGATTTGAATTAGCAGATAAAGAAGCATAAAATAAATTATGAGTACAACAACAGAGACGAATAACGACTTTTTTAAGTCAAACGTATTAGGTCATCCAGCAGGGTTATTTGTATTGTTTTTTACAGAAATGTGGGAACGTTTCTCTTTCTACGGAATGAGAGTATTATTAGTTAATTTCTTAACAATGGCTGTTATAGGGGCTAATCCTGGGTGGGAATGGACAACTGAAAACGCACTGGCTCTTTTTGGAACATATGCAGGATTGTTGTATTTAACTCCTATTGTTGGAGGTATTATAGCAGATAAGTTTATTGGTTACCGTTGGGCAGTTGTTGTTGGAGCCTTATTGATGACTGCTGGACACGCCTCTATGGCTTTAGAAACTGAGTTTTCTTTATACTTTGGATTGGCGCTGTTGGTTATTGGAACCGGGTTCTTTAAACCAACAATGACTTCTATTATTTCCGAAATGTATAAGGATACGCCAGATAAAAAAGATGGCGCTTACACTATATTTTATATGGGAGTAAATGCGGGAGCATTTTTTGGTATGATGTTGTGTGGTTATTTAGCTGAAAAAATAGGCTGGAGTTATGGGTTTGGTTTAGCAGGTATATTCATGTTATTAGGGACCTTACAATTCTGGTTATCTAAGCCATTGTTTGGGATGATAGGTGAATTACCATCAAAAATTAAAGCTGCCAAAGCATTAGAAAATAAGGCTGAAGTGAAAGAAGCTGTTAATCCTAATCCTTTTACTAGGGTTGATATTATTTTAACTGTTATTACTTCAGTTATTGGATTAACCTACTTGTTGAATGATCCGTTATCAAAAATAGCAGGTATCAATATGTTTAATTTCGAGATGTTTGGATTAGCGGGACAAAACTTAGTAGTAATTATTGGTTTATTCTTGTTTATAATTTTAGTTTTTACTAGGATTTTTAGATATGAAAAAATTGTAAGAGATAGAATGATTGCATTTGTAATATTTGCATTCTTTACTGTTTTCTTTTGGCTTTCCTTTGAGCAAGGAGCATCTTCTTTGGTGTTATTTGCTAGAGATTCTGTAGATAGAATAATGACAGGGAATGCAGCTACAGCTTACAATGTTATTAATGCTTTACTAACAGTTGTTCCATTAGGAATTATAACGTATGTATTGTTTTTGCTATGGAAAAGAACATTTAAAAAAATACCAGGATCTAATATTGTTTTAGTAATCTGTTTTGCTGGTTTATGGGTAATTGTTGGTTGGATGCTAAATAGGGATTTTAATACTAAATCTTATGAAGTAACCTATGAGTATTATAATGATGATGTTTTAGATGATGAAGGAGAAAAAACTCTAGAAAAAATATTTATAAATGGTAACGTAGATGTCACTAATCTTAATGCTCAGATTCAAATAGATACTGTAACTATAGGTGAACAAATGGATTTCCTTGCTGGGGATAAGATTAACATCTTGCATAAAAATAATGAAAAGACTGAGTTTTCATATTTGGATTCAAAAGCTTCTAAACAAGCAATTGAAAATGCAGAAGAAAGAGGAGTGAGTTCAGAGGTTATAAATGCTCAGGTTTTACGTTTAAAAGGGAATGAGGTTGAAATTACTGTTAGTTGGTTTAGTGTCTTAAATTCATTTTTTATTATTGCTTTTGCATCCTTATTTTCTAAATGGTGGGAAAGTAAATACAATCCTTCTGCTGTTGGTAAATATGCTTTAGGTCTGATAATCATGGCTATTGGGTTTGGTTTATTGGCTTATGGCTCATATGGTATTCAAGATGGAATGAAAGTTAGTATGGTTTGGCTAATATTTGCCTATTTGTTCCATACCTTAGGAGAACTTTGTTTGTCCCCAGTAGGATTATCTTATGTTAGTAAATTGGTTCCAGGCCGTATGATCGCTTTTATGTTTGGAATGTGGTATCTAGCAATAGCTATTGGAAATAAATTAGCACATGTTTTAGGTGGTCAAATTGAAAATATAACAAGGGAATATTCTTTGTCAGTATTCTTTTTAATTTTCACAATTGTTCCATTAGTAGCTGGTCTTTTAATATTAGTATTAAATCCACTGCTAAAAAAATTAATGCACGGAGTAAAATAATAAATTTGGTATAGAATTTGACTTAGGAATCAAAACAAAAATAACTTACACATGAGAATATTTAAAATAACACTTGTAGCTTTAACTTTAGGTTTAATGACTATTGCGAATGCTCAGACTGGAGTATTAAAACAACAAGCTAGACCACAACCCAAAACTGTATCTGAATTAGAGTATAAAGCCCATGCAGATGGTTGGATGGTTGATATTAATAAAGCCTATGCAGAATCTGAAAGAACAGGTAAGCCGATAATGGCAAACTTTACTGGCAGCGACTGGTGTGGATGGTGTAAAAAATTAAAATATGAAGTTTTTGATAAACCTGCTTTTAAAGCTTGGGCAGAAAAAACTGTTGTATTAGTAGAGTTAGATTTTCCAAGAAGATTTCAAATTCCTCAAAAATATAAAGAGCAAAATGCTGGTTTACAACAAGCTTTTAAGGTTACAGGTTATCCGACTATTTGGGTATTTAACTTAGGTAAAGATGATAAAGGTCAATATTCTATTGATGCTTTAGGTAAAACTGGTTATGTTAAAGGTGTTTCTGCTTTTACTGGTGGAATAAATAACATGATTGAAAAAGGGAAGACTAAATAGCTTTGCAAAAAATCCAAACAAAAAAACCTCCCAAAAATAGTTTTGGGAGGTTTTTTTATTTGGATATGTTTCAATTATCCGTTAAATCTAGCATTAACTTCTTCCCAGTTAATTACATTAAAAAATGCATTAATATAGTCTGGTCTTCTGTTTTGGTAGTTTAAGTAATAAGCATGTTCCCAAACATCTAATCCTAAAATTGGAGTTCCTCCACAGCCGTTAGGCATTAAAGGATTGTCTTGGTTTGGTGTAGAGCATACAGATACAACACCATCTTCAACACAAAGCCAAGCCCAACCAGAACCAAATCTTGTTGCTGCAGCATTAGCAAACGCATCTTTAAATCCATCAAAAGAACCAAAAGCAGCATCAATAGCTGTTGCTAAATCACCAGTTGGTTGTCCGCCACCATTTGGAGACATTACTTTCCAAAATAAATCATGGTTAAAATATCCACCACCGTTATTTCTAACTGCAGCATTATCCATATCTAAGTTTCCTAAGATTTCTTCAATAGATTTTCCTTCTAATTCAGTACCTTCAATAGCACCGTTTAATTTTGTTGTATAACCGTTATGGTGCTTAGAATGGTGTATTTCCATTGTTTTAGCATCCATGTGTGGTTCCAAAGCATCGTGAGCGTATGGTAACGCAGGTAATTCAAAAGCCATAATTTTTTAATTTAGTTTATAGTTTATAGTTTTTAGTGTATTGTATTAAGCTTTGGTAAATATTCTAAAAAGCAAGAACTAAATACAATACACTAATTTTAATTAGTGAGCAGCTAAATATTCAGCAACACCATCTGTAGATGCAGTCATTGCATCTTCTCCTTCTTTCCAGTTAGCAGGACAAACTTCACCATGCTTCTCAAAATATTGTAAAGCGTCAACCATTCTTAAAGACTCATCAATACTTCTTCCTAAAGGTAAATCGTTAACAACTGAGTGTCTAATATTCCCCTCTTTATCAATTAAGAAAGTACCTCTGTAAGCAACTGGAGCTCCAATAAAAGTAGCTTCACCTTCTTCATTAAAATCATATTCACCAGCTAAAACACCAAAGTTTTCAGCAATAGTTTTAGATAAATCAGACACTAAAGGATAAGTAACACCTTTAATCCCTCCATCATTCTTTTCAGTATTTAACCAAGCCCAGTGAGAGAACTTAGAATCTACAGAACATCCAACAACTTTAACACCTCTTTTTTCGAATTCACCTAATTTTGCTTGAAACGCTAACAATTCAGTTGGACAAACAAATGTGAAATCTAAAGGGTAGAAAAAGAAGATAACTTCGTTTTTACCAATATACTGCTCTAAAGAAAAATTCTCAACAAATTCTCCTCCGTTTACTACTGCATCAGCACTAAAAGCTGGTGCTTTTTTTCCAATTAAATTTTCCATTTTTATTAATTTATTTTATTTAAACATTTATTACATTTCCCTTTAAGGTAGATGTTGGTTTTCTCTACTTTAAAAGATTTTATTTCTTTAAAATTAAGTCCTGAAACATCAATTTCAACATCAAAGACATTTCCACAATCATTGCATTTAAAATGAGCATGTTCTTCCATTATAGCATCATAACGCACTTCATTATCTTCTATAGTTACGGTATGTGTAATTCCATTATCGATAAATATCTTTAAAGTATTATAAACAGTTGTTTTCGATAAAGTAGGTATAGCTCCAACTAAATCAGAATATATCGTTTCAACTGTAGGGTGATCTCGGTTTTCATACAGGTATTCAAATATTTTTATCCTCTGCAAAGAGGGTTTAATATTATTTGAGGTTAAGTGGGTTGCAAAATCCATTAATTGATATGATTATAAAATTGTAATGATTACAAATTTAGATGTATTTTAATGATTTGCAAGCTTTTCAATTAAAATATTTATTAACAAATTAAAAGCAATAATTCACAGTGTATTGTTCAAAAATACTTGGTAAGTATCGGTTAGGTCGAATCAAAATTGTGATACTTTTAGGTTACTTTGTACAAACTTTGAACTTTCAGCTATGGGAAAAATAATTGCAATATCAAATCAAAAGGGTGGAGTAGGAAAAACTACTACTGCAATTAATTTAGCTGCAGCCTTAGGAGTTCTAGAATATAAAGTTTTATTAGTTGATGCTGATCCTCAGGCAAACTCTACTTCGGGTGTTGGTTTTGATCCCAGAAATATTAGAAACAGTATTTATGAATGTTTGATAAATGAAATTGAACCTAAAGATGCAATCTTACATACAGATTCTCCAAACTTAGATATTCTTCCAGCTCACATCGATTTAGTTGGTGCTGAGATTGAGTTAATTAATATGGAAAATAGAGAGCAGATGATGCGTTTGTCTTTGGCTAAAGTAAAAGATGAATATGATTTTATTATTATTGATTGTTCGCCATCATTAGGGTTGATTACTGTTAACTCTTTAACAGCTGCAGATTCTGTTATTATTCCTGTTCAGTGTGAGTACTTCGCATTAGAGGGGTTAGGTAAATTATTAAATACGATAAAGATTGTTCAAGCACGTTTAAACCCTTCTTTAGATATAGAAGGGTTGTTGTTAACGATGTTTGATGTTCGATTAAGATTGTCTAATCAAGTTGTTGAAGAGGTTAAAATGCATTTTCAAATGATGATGTTTGACACAATCATTCAAAGAAATACAAGGTTGGCAGAAGCACCAAGTCATGGTAAAACAATTATTATGCACGATGCAAGTTGTAAAGGTTCTGTAAACTATCTTAATTTAGCTCGTGAAATTCTTCAAAAGAATGAAATGACAAAAATGAGTGAAGGTGAAAAGACAATTACTTTAGAAGATTAGAAGATGAGTAAAAAACCTGCGTTAGGAAGAGGATTAGGGGCGTTGTTACAAAATGCTGATACAGATATTACAGTAAATTCTATAGGTCAAGAAAAAGGAGCCGTTGTTGGTTCTGTTTCTTCTATTGCCATTAAGGAAATAGAAACAAATCCTTTTCAGCCAAGAACACAGTTTGAGAAAGAAGCCTTATTAGAACTTTCAAATTCAATTAAAGAATTAGGAATAATACAACCTGTTACGGTTCGTAAATTAGGTTATGGCAAGTATCAGCTAATTTCGGGAGAACGTAGGTTTAGAGCTTCTCAAATTGCAGGGTTAACAGAAATTCCTGCATTTATAAGGATTGCTAATGATCAAGAAATGCTAGAAATGGCATTGGTTGAAAATATTCAACGTCAGGAATTAGATGCAATTGAGATTGCTTTTAGTTATCAAAAACTAATTGAAGAATGCGGACTTACTCAAGAGAAAATGAGTGAGAGAGTTGGTAAAAAAAGATCAACAGTTGCAAACTATTTACGTTTGTTAAAGTTGCCTGCCGAAATTCAATTATCTATTAGAACTAGAGACATTAGTATGGGGCATGCAAGAGCTTTGGTTAATATTGATGATGAAAAACTAAAAGTAACCCTATCTAGAAGAATAATAAAAGAAGGTTTGTCTGTTCGCCAGATTGAAGAAATTGTAAAAGAAAGTAAGGCTGAAACAAGTTTGGCTTTAAAAAAGAATCCTGCTTCTAATTTGTCATTTACACAAAAGAAAATAAAGGAAGATCTTTCTGAATTTTTGACTTCAAAAGTTCAGTTACAAACTAATTCTAATGGCAAAGGGAAGCTAACAATACCTTTTACATCTGAAAAAGAGTTAGAACGTATTGTTGAATTACTTGGATTATAAAACTACTGTGAAATTTATTCTATTTTTATTAGCAACGATTTTAGTGCTTTGTTTTACAGCTACTAAAGTTAGTAGCCAGAATGTTTTTATGGATTCTGCTTCAGTTTCAGTTTCCGATACTCTTTTTATTAAGCCAGAAAGAGGACATTCTCCAACAATAGCGACATTATTTAGCACTTTTCTTCCAGGGTTGGGTCAGTCGTATAATAAGAAGTATTGGAAAGTACCTATCGTTTATGCTGCAATAGGAATTCCTTTATATTTTGCAGTTTCAAATAACAGAGAGTTTAAAAGATTTAAGACAGCTTACGGCCTTCGTATTGATGGTGATGCTCTAACTGTGGATGAGTTTGAAGGAACTTTATCTGAAGCAGCAATTAAATCTAATTTAGATTATCACCAAAGAAATAAAGATTTAGCAGGTATATTTGTTGGGCTCTTTTATGTGTTTAATATAGTTGACGCAGCTGTAGATGCCCATTTATTTAATTTCCCTAAAAACGATAATTTATCATTTAATTTACAGCCAGATATACAGATGACAAATAATAATGAATTGAGTAAAGGTTTTAGATTGGTTATTAGTCTCTGAAATTTACCTCTTATCAATTACATTAACCATTAATGTAAAAAAAAGATAGATTAATAATATAGGCAGTTACTTTGAGTTTTAAAGGGTGTGACATAAGGTAAATTAACCTTAGAGAATTAGAAGGTCTTTTAAAGAAAAAAAGATGTATTTTATTGTTTTTTTTAAGAATAAAAGTATTTGCGAACTTTGCGTAAAATTTAGCTTTTTTTTGTGGTTAAAAAAAAGATAAATAATTAGTATCAGAAAAAATAATAAAATGAATATTGCAATCATAGGATACGGTAAAATGGGGCGCGAGATTGAAAAAGTTGCCTTAGAGAGAGGGCATGTCGTTGATTTAAAAATTTCATCAAAAAACACTACTGATTTTACTTTTGATAATCTGAAAAAGGTAGATGTGGCAATTGAATTCACAAATCCTGAGTTGGCTGTAAATAATATTAAAACTTGTTTGGAATCAAATACTCCGATTGTTGTTGGTACTACAGGGTGGTATGATCAGTTTGATGAGATAAGAAATAGTGTTGCAGAGAATGAAGGTTCTTTTTTGCACGCAACAAATTGTAGTATTGGAGTTAACTTGTTTTTTAAATTAAATAAGCAGTTGGCTGAGGTGATGAGTAATCATAATGAGTACAATATTGTGATGGAAGAAACACATCATACTCAAAAGTTAGATGCTCCTAGTGGCACCGCCATTACTTTAGCAGATGATATTATTGATAATACGAATAAGGATTTGTGGGTTAAAGGAAAGACATCTTCCAAAAATCAATTAGGAATTGTATCTCATAGAGAAGAAAATGTACCAGGGACTCATATTGTAAATTATACATCAGAGATAGACGATATAGAAATAAAACACACCGCACATAGTCGTAAAGGGTTTGCAATGGGAGCTTTAATAGCTGCAGAGTATATTGCGAATAAAAAAGGAATCTTTACAATGGAAGACGTGTTGTTTAATTAATAAAATAGAAAAAATGGAAATAAGTATCAATGGATTTTTAACACTCTCAGCAATATATTTTATAGCAACTCATATAGGGATGTATAAGATATTTGAGAAAATGGGAGAGGATGGATGGAAAGCCTTAGTTCCTTT
>CAJWVX010000084.1 GCA_913048175.1 uncultured Flavobacteriales bacterium
CATACCATTTATCTTCTATGGCTTTCGGATTGTATTTACTATCGATATTCATGTTGAATCTTTTAAAAATAAGTTCGCAAAGATAAGTTATTGTATAGACTAATCAAATACTTGAATAACTTAATCCTAATCAAACCCCTTGATTTCACTAATACTTAAATATTATTTTTTAATTCACCCCCCTACAAGTATTTATTTTTTCGTGTATATAATTGAAAGTAATAAATAATCTAAAAACTAATAAATATGAAAACTCTTAACAAATTTAAATTTTTACTTGTAGCCTTAATTGGTTTATCAAGTTTCAACACTGCAAATGCCCAATGTTCGGCATCTTTTACATCAATGGATGTTGGGTCTGGTATTATTTCATTTACCAATACGTCATCCGGTAATTCTCTATCTTACTCTTGGACTTTTGGTGATGGAAGTAATGCTTTTACAAGTAACGCTCAGCATCAATACACAGTAAATGGAGGTTATTCTGTTTGTTTAACAATATTTGATTCAATATCTCAGTGTACTAGTACTTTTTGTGATAGCTTAGTAATAACAGGGATTTCAAGCCCGTGTAATGGAACTATTGCAGGTTTCACATCTACAGATAATGGAAATGGTAACTTTTCATTCACAAACACTTCTTTTGGTAATTATTTATCTTACTACTGGACTTTTGGAGATGGTAATACTTCATATAATGCAAACAGCTCAAACAATTATTTATCTAATGGAGGTTATGCCGTTTGTTTAACAATATTTGATTCAATTAACCAATGTACAAACACATATTGTGACAGTATCTTGGTAACAGGTTCTGGAACACCGTGTAATACAATTGCAAACTTCAATGTTACAGATAATGGAAACGGTAATTATTCTTTTAACAATTCTTCAACTGGAGGTTCTTTAACTTATTACTGGAACTTTGGAGATGGTAACTCTTCGTCTGCAACTAATCCTAACCATGCATATGCTGCAAATGGAGTTTATCCAGTTCAACTAATGGCATTTGATCTATTAGATTCAAATTGTTATAATATGTCTGTACAAACAATACAAGTTACAACAGTAACAAACCCTATTTCTTGTCAAGCTGCTTTTATTGTAATACCGGATAGCATAGGCTTAGGAAACATACTTATAATCAACAGTTCTACAGGTAATAACATGTCTTATTTCTGGAATTTTGGTGATGGAAATACATCTACACTTGCATATCCCAATTACACTTACACTACAGCTGGACCATTCGCATTGTGTTTAACAATAGATGATGGAAATAGTTGTACAAGTACATATTGTGATTCTATTGATTCTGGTGGACTTGTATTAAAACAAACTGGTTTTACAATTAATGTTCAAGCTCCAATAGCAACAGGTATTGGAAATAAAATTAATTTAGTTTCAGGTTTGAATACTTATCCAAATCCAGTTAAAAATAATTTAAATATAGAATTAAATTTATTAAAACCCTCTCAAACTGAAATTTTTATTACAGATATTCTTGGAAATAATATTGCTAAAATCAGTAATGAGATTCTTAATATTGGTAGAAATAAATTTAACTGGAAAACAAATAACATTGCTAACGGAATTTATTTATTAAATATTAAAACAGAAAAATCCTTAAAAGTTAAAAAGCTAATCGTTAATAAATAACAATAGAGCAAAATCTATCACATATTAATTTAACAAAAATTAAAAAACAGTACTGCACATTTGAAAATAGTCAACTATTTTTAAATGTGCATTTTATCATTAGAATTGGAAATAAAGGATCGCTTAATAAAAGATGTTATAAAAGAAAAGCGTAAAGCCCAATTGGAGCTTTATAGGATTTGCTTTAGCATTTTAATGAGTGTAACCAATCGATATAAAAACAACGAAGAAGATGCTGTTTCTTTAGCCAATAATTCATTTTTAAAAATTTTAAATGCCCTTAACAAGTATGATAAAAAAGTGCCTTTTGAAGCTTGGATAAGAAGAATTACAATCAATGAAGTTATTGATGATTATAGAAAAAACAAAAAGAGGAATGAAATGTTCGATTCTGTGGATGAGTTTAACGACAATGAAGATTATGATTTAAATGATGTAGATAGGAATATGGATGAAGAGGAAGTTAATAATCATTTATTAAAATTACCTCAGGCAACCAGAACAGTATTTAGTTTGTTTGCTATTGATGGATTTTCACATAAAGAAATTTGTAGTGAATTAGAGATTTCTCTAGAAACCTCAAAATGGCATATGAAAGAAGCAAGAAGAAGATTAAAAATCGTTTTAGCTGAAAAATTAGTATAAGTGAATTTGAATAATAACAATATAGACCAACTTTTTAAAGACAAGCTCCAGCATAGAGAGTTTGAACTTAAGGATAGTTTTATTGCTGACCTTGAGAAAAAGTTAGATCAAAGAAAAAAAAGAGAAATCTTTTGGATTATTTTCTTTATCTCATTTCTTTTTATGGGCATTCTAGCTATTGGTTACTTCACTTTTGACTTTGGTAGTAATTCAACTTCAAATAATAACAATTCACTAAAAGTAACACAAGAACAAACTAATGACTCAAAACCCAGTTTAGAAAAAGAAGAACTCTCCATTCAAAAAGAAAAGAAAGAGCCTTTAAATATCATTCAAAATACTACTGCTATAGTTGACTCAAAAAACGAGATAGAAAATACTAACTCATATGGCGAAAGCAATCAAAAAAAGATCAAAATTGATAAGTATGAATATAGGCCATCAGATTCTCAAAAAACGATGAAATCTCAAAAAAATCCTGTAGAAAATAAATTGAAAAAACTAAAAAATAGTGTTTCTACAGATGTTAAAAATATAGAAGGTGTTTTCTATACTATACAAGTAGGAGTTTATTCTAAAGCAGTAACAGCTGGACAATTAAATAATGTTTCATCATTAAACAGTGAAAGAATTGCAGGTGGTTTAATTCGATATTCATCAGGTATATATAAAACATTAGCTAATGCCAATTCAGCAAAAGATAAAATAAGAAAGTTGGGAATTGCGAATGCCTTTGTTTCAGCATACAATGAAGGAGTTAGAATTAAAATCGCTGAAGCGAATAGTTTAGTCGAAGGAGGAGACTTGGCTATTTCTGACAATAATACAACTGTAAAGGGGTATAAAAATGAAAGTGTAACTCAACTAAATAAAATTGAAGATAATAAGGTAAACGAAAAACAACTTATCAATGAAAATAATAGAGGAATAGATTCTAAAAACATAGATAAAAAATCTATTAAAACTGTTGACACTGACAAGTCATTAGCTAAAATTGATGAAAAAGAAAATAATAAAATTGAAAATGGAACTCAATTAATTAGCAATGAAATTGAAAGTAATAAGACACTTGATAAAATTCTTAACAATGAAAATACTGAAGGAATAGATTCGGAAAACTTTGTATCAGAGCCCCTTAAGTCTAAATTAGACTTAGAGAATAATAGTTCTCAATTGAATTTAGAAAAAGATACTCTTAATCAAAAAAACGAACTGATAGAAACAAATGAAACTGATACTGCTCAAACCACAATTTTATTGAATGATTCAATTAATACTGTAGTTGAAGATTCAGTTAATTCGACTTTAACTAAAAAAGAGAAAACATCTACAGATTTTAAAAAATGGAATATATCAGTATTTGCAGGGCCGAAAATGATTAGTAAAACAATTTCTGGAAGCTTAAGTGATACCTATTTTGATAAAAGAAAAGCGGAAGAAAAAAATATTACCACCATGAGTTATGGAGTTGAAGTAAATTACTTTTTAAATAAAAATATTAATCTATCAATCGGAATTAACAGTATAACTTATGGTGAAGAAATTGATTATTCTGAAATAATTCGCTCTAAAACTGACAGTATGATAACTTCTTACAACACGGTTGTTACATTTGATTCTTTAACAGGAATTGACACAACGTTTGTTCCTGTTTATACAACCCAAACTCAAAACGATACCACTAGTGGTATTACAAATAAAAATAGATATACCTATATACAGCTCCCTTTTATGTTAGGATACAAAATGAATTTTAATAAACTTGCTATAAATATTAAAGCTGGTGGTTCTTATGGTAGACTAACAAAAAGTAGCGGAAGTTATATTAATAATAAATTAGTTGAGCTAGAAGCTATTGATTTAAAAAAAGATATATTGAATGTAGTTATTTCCACAGCGCTCAGTTATAGAATAAAAAAAATGAACTACTTTATTGAACCAAGATATCAATTCAATGTGTCTGATGTATTTATTGACCCAGAAGTAGAACAGAATTATAAATCCTTTGGTGTTAATTTGGGTATCACATTTGTGTTTTAAATCTAGTAATATTTTCCTAACAAATACTCAGAATACTTCAAATAATAACTTGACATAAATTTAGTAAACCTTATGCTCACTTTGGTTTGTTAAAGAAGTGTTAACACAAAAGTCTTACATAAATTAATCGGTATGTTTGTATTGTTATAGAAACTAAAATTATTAATCATGAAAAAAGTATTATTAACATTTGGCTTACTAGCATTTGTTGCTATTGGTGCAAATGCACAAACAACTGCTACTCCTGCTGCTAAGGTAGAAGTTCAGAACCCTAATGCTGCGACCATGACTTTCGAATCAGATGTAGTTGACTACGGAACGATCGAGCAAGGTGCAGATGGAGTAAGAGAATTTAAATTTGTAAACAATGGAAAAGAACCATTGATCATTTCTAATGCAAGAGGCAGCTGTGGTTGTACGGTTCCAACTTGGCCAAAAGAGCCAATTAAGCCGGGTGAAAGCTCAGTAATCAAAGTTAAGTATGATACTAAGAGATTAGGAGCAATTAATAAATCGGTTACTATTACTTCAAATGCTGCTACTCCAACAAAAGTAGTTAGAATTAAAGGTAAAATTATTGCACCACAAACTTCTCCAGTTAAAGAAGCTGTAGGAAGTCCGGTTGCAAACTAGAAAATTGAAATAATGAAAAGTTCACTTTTCAAAATAAACTTAAGCTTGCTACTTTTATTAGTAGCAAGCTTTTCTTTTGCGCAAACCTCTGATGATATTCAGTTTGAAAAAACAACTCAAAAATTTATGCGAGTTGATGAGGGACATATTATTACCTTGACCTATAACTTTACTTACTCAGGTATAGTTGAACTCAATATAATTCCACCTAAAGTAGATTGCTCCTGTACGGAGGTAATTTTACCAGAGGATAAGATTAAACCCAACAGTAAAAAAATCATTAAAATTAAGTTTGATACTAAAGATAAGATTGGTTGGCAAGAAAGAAGCGTGACTCTTCAATTTACCTCAGATAAAATAGACTCTCTATCAATTGAAAAAACACTCACATTTAAGGGGATGGTTAAAGCTTCAAAAGCTACCAAAGATGCCTATAAGTTAAGTAAAAGGAAAAAGTAACCTATTTAGGTTCTTTTCTTGATTTTCCTAAGTAATTTATTTTATAAGAGAAATCAGGCTCATCCTTCTCAGGATATGTTGGTTTAATTTTGCCCCAAATATTTGTTTTTATAATTTGTTCATCAACAACTAATCCACTAGTTGTAGAGTTAAACTGTATTTCATACCATTCTTTCACTCCAAAAAAACTACTTCCTTTTAATCCCTTTATTTCAATTTTTTGGTGAGCAACATTTTGTACTCCATCCTTTGAATATGCATCTGTTCTTGAATTAAAATTGGTTTTAGTTTTATCCTCCTTTCCTAAGTAAACTCCATCTTTTAACTTATAAGGTGTTGTAAAATGACCTTTTATTTTTAATTCTTCTAAACAAGGATTATTTATATTTCTCCAATAATGTGTTGCATTATGTACCCAACCTAACACTTTAGTAGCACTTTCATTTTTAAGCGCATAATTCTCTATTAATGTTCTTTTAATAGATATTTTATTATGCCACTTTTGAGGCTCATAACTCTCTAAATTCATTTTTTCATCCTTAAAAAAGTTACTAAGAACTTTATAATCTTCATATCTCTTAAAATCATGGACACCCCTATCCCACCACCAGTTCATCCCTGTACCTGCGGTTCCCATAAAAGAAGTTGCCCAAATAGAGTTATGAAATTCTACTCCTGAACATTTATAAAGCGCTAAAAAATTAGTTCCTGCAGATGCTGTAACACCCATTTCCTCTACTAAAACTGGTTTATTCCATTCTTTGTAAAGGTCAATAGCCTGTTCGTACTTATTAATATAATTATCTTCTTTATTCTGTCCATACCTATGAAAACCTACAACATCAGAGTTAGCAAACATTCCGTTATTCTTTTTATTGAATTCAAACTTTGGAGTTGAAGCATAAGTACTCATAAACAACTGTTTAGCTCCTAAATAATCTTGAATATATTCTTTCTGATCTACATACCAGTTTTTAAAAAATGTTATGGCTTCTTTATCTGAAAAATTAGTTTCATGCTGCAATTCTTCATACCAGTTATCTACTTCTTGATATTCATAAAAAGCGAAACTTGAACTATATCCCCAACGTGAAAAAATATATCTTAATGTATTTTTTTGCCATTTGATAATCTCTTTATTTTTAAAATACTCTTCTCTTCCTTTTAATTCAAATCCAATTTTATAAGGATTGTTGTGCCAATAAGCTACATCCCAATCTGAACCATTCTCTATTTCTGTATGATGTCTAAACAGAATAAAATACAAACCAAGATTTTCAGAATACTCAATAAGTTGATCCATTTCAAACATCTCTTCCATTTTAGATGAGTAATTTTTATAATCATTCCAATCTGGCAAAGCATTTTGAGCACCCAACTCTAACCGATAAAAATTGCCACCACTTTCTGCCAATTCTGTTAACCATTTTTTATGAAGGTCAGCTTTTTTAGGACTAACTTTATAGTAGGCTGAATGTGCAATATTATGTCCAATAACAAAAAATGGATCATCCGAATTACTTAATTGCAAATACCGCCCTCCTTTTTTTATAATCAATCTTCCTTTACTCTCCGATTCAATGCAAACAAATTTATCTTGATGTGTATCAATTAGTTCTCCCTTAATAGATATATTAAGAGTATAATTCCATTCACCAATTTGATCAGGAGAAAATCGTAACACCCAATTAAACAGAGAGTTTACTTTACTCCATGAGTTTCCATTTCTAACATAAGGAATATTATAAAAAGCAAAAGCAGTTCGTTTTTCTTTTAAAGGACTTGTAAATTCATACGCTACATTAATGTCATCAGGATTATAGGGATTAAGACCATCTTTATTATTTTCAAGAAACACCTTAATTTTATCCTCAACACTTCTATTTAGTCTAATCGCTAATTCAAGTTTCTGAAACTTCTCAACTTCTTTGGCTATATTTTTTGGTAATCGCCAAATTAATTGAAAATTTTCCTTTTGTATAAAAACTGATTTATGTGCTGTTATAAAGAATGAAAGCGAAAAGAAAAGCACCATTAAAATGTATCTCATATCTATCTAATAAAATCTAAGGTTTACATTACAAGTTTAAACAACTTCTTTATTAACTTTACGCAAATAAAAAATTATAGTGATGCCAGAGTTATCAAATAGAGGTTTTGAAATGCCAGAATCACCAATTAGAAAATTGGTACCTTATGCTGAAGCAGCAAAAAAGAAAGGAAGAATAGTTTACCATTTAAATATTGGTCAACCAGATATTGAAACACCACAAGTTGCATTAGATGCAATAAAAAATATAGATAGAACAGTTATAGAATATAGTCATTCAGCTGGTTTTGAGTCTTACAGAAAAGGTTTAGCAGATTACTATAATAAGTTTGAATTAGATGTTTCTTTTGAAGACATACTTATTACAACTGGAGGTTCTGAAGCTTTATTATTTGCTTTTAACACTTGTTTAAATCAAGGTGATGAAGTAATTATTCCAGAACCTTTTTATGCGAACTATAATGGCTTTGCTAAAACATGTGGCGTAAATGTAACTCCAGTTACTGCAAACATAGAAAGTGGTTTTGCGTTACCTCCTATTTCAGACTTTGAAAAATTAATTACCCCAAAAACAAAGGCAATTTTAATTTGTAACCCGGGTAATCCAACAGGTTATTTATATTCTAAAGAAGAATTGGAAACCTTAAAAAAACTCGTTTTAAAACACAACTTGTTTCTATTTGCAGATGAAGTATATAGAGAATTTAGTTATGATGGAAAAAAACATACTTCCGTTTTAGAATTAGATGGATTAGAAAAAAATATTGTTGTCATCGATTCAGTATCTAAAAGATATAGTATGTGTGGAGCTCGAATTGGGGCTTTAATTTCTAAAAATACGAAAGTTATAAATACGGCTTTAAAATATGCTCAAGCAAGATTAAGCCCTCCTACATTGGCTCAAATTGCAGCTGAAGCAGCATTAAAAACTCCTCAGAGTTATTTTGATGATGTAACTACCGAATATGTTAAAAGAAGGGATATTGTAATTAAAGGATTAAACGCTATTGATGGTGTTTTTTGCCCTAACCCAGGAGGAGCATTTTATGCTGTTGCTCAGTTACCAGTTGAAGATTCTGAAGATTTTTGCCAATGGTTATTAGAAGAATTCGAATATAAGAATCAAACAGTTATGTTAGCTCCAGCTGCAGGGTTTTATGCAACTAAAGGTTTAGGAAAAAGCGAAGTACGATTAGCTTACGTTTTAAATACAGATGCATTAGAAAATGCCGTATTATGTTTAAAAAAGGCTCTTGAAGTTTATCCTAAAAGAACAACTTTGAAGGAAAATTTGATGGCTCAATAGCTTACCAAACATTTAGAAAGGGTGAAATGTTATGAACATTTCGCCTTTTTTAGTTAATAACTTTGTTGATAAGGTATTTTAATCCATTTGATATAGGTTAATACATTCCGCTAGATTTGTAATAACCTATTTGGCAATGTCCATGTTTAAGATATTTGGTAAGAAAAAAATAAAGGAGGATGTTGTAGCCAACATCTTTGTCAATTCTATTATGAATACAATTGATAAAGGTTTCCCAGAAATCGTTGGTATTATCAACGAAGCTCCTGAATTTACAATATCTCCTGAATTACACGTTAATGATGATGATCAATTTGCATTAATTGTTTTTGCAGCTAATCTTTCATATATATCGGAACATTTACATGATTCTAAAGATGATAGGATCATTAATCTTATTATTCATAAATTGAGTAATGTTTTTGATTGCGATAAAGATCGATTAGAACAGGTAATAAAAGACTACCAATGTTATTTGATGAAAGTTAATCATCCTTCAAAAAACATGAAGTATGCTATTTCAAAAGGTATTTGTGGGAAATACAAATTGAATGATTTTCAGGATGAATATTTTAAAAACATGAAAAGCCCTAACCCTATGCTCTTAAAAAGGCTAGATGAGGCAATGGACAACTTTATTTGGAATTGGGATACTTTTAAGCAGAAGTATCAAATTGTTTAAGCTCTTTTTCTAAGCTTAATTAAATAAACAACATTTATTAATACAATAGCTAAATTGGTAGTTATTAAAGGTATAGAGTAATCTAAGAATACTCCATACATTGTAAACAGTAAACACCCTATAATGTTTACCATCCTTAATCGTTTTACATCTTTCATTAAAAAAGACAACAAAACAACTAGAGAGGCTGCATAACCAGTCACTTCTGTTAAAGAAAAATATTCCATAATCTAATTCAAATTAAATTTTTTCTGAGCCATTTCGCAAATAGCGTCTCCTATTGCCAAGCAAGAAGTTGCTGCTGGTGAAGGTGCATTTAACACATGAATACTTTTATCTTTATATTCTATTCTAAAATCATCTCTAGTATCACCTTGTTCATTTAAAAGCATTGCCCTTACCCCGGCACCTCCAGGTTTAATATCATCCATTTCTAAATCTGGAATCATTCGTTGTAGTGTTTGTAAAAACAATTTTTTAGAAAACGCTCTTCGATATTCATCTACAGCAAATCCGAAATTATTAAATAGTAATTTCCATGTGCCTTTATAACTCAAAGCATCTACAGTATCTTTCAAATTAAAATCAGTCTTTTTATACCCTTCTCTTTTAAATGTAAAAACTGCATTTGGTCCACACTCAACATCTCCATTAACCATTCTAGTAAAGTGAACACCTAAAAATGGAAATGCAGGGTTTGGTACGGGGTATATAAGATTCTTGACTTTGTGTTTCGCTTTTTCAGTTAACTCATAATAATCGCCTCTAAACCCAACAACCTTTTCTTTTAAATCTACCTTATCTTTTTTTGCTAACCTATCAGCCTGTAAACCTCCACAAAAAATCATATATTTTGTTAAGTACTTGTCCTTTGAAGTTATGACTTCGGTAGTCTCCTCTCCATTTTCAAAAGATAAAACCTCTTCGCCTAATACAATTTTACTTTCAGATTGTTTTGCAGCAACTAATTCTGCTAATTTCTCTGTAGTACCTCTGTAGTCTATAATTCCTGTGCATGGCACCCAAATACCACCTATACTTTTTACATAAGGTTCAATATCTCTTAATTGATCTCCAGTAATCTTTTCTATCC
The DNA here is from genome assembly GCA_913048175.1 of uncultured Flavobacteriales bacterium. GTDB lineage: Bacteria > Bacteroidota > Bacteroidia > Flavobacteriales_E > Vicingaceae. The sequence goes on from CAJWVX010000084.1 coordinate 10,568, forward strand.
CTTCGGTATCATTTTCTAAACCATTTTCAAATATCTTATTCATAAATGGAATTTCGCTCTTATCAACAGCTGCTACAACCTTACCACAAACATCATATTTAATATTGTATTCTTGAGCAAAGTGCACCAACTGCCTTCTACCATCAACACAATTCTTAGCTTTATATGAACCAGGTTTATAATATAAACCTGAATGAATAACTCCAGAGTTATTACCTGTTTGATGATTGGCTAAATAATTTTCTTTTTCTATTAAAAGAATTTTAATATTGGGGAATTTACACTGAATTTTAAAGGCTGTTGCCGTTCCAACAATACCACCTCCAACTATAGTAATATCGTAAATCTTCTTGTTTTCCAAAGTGAGTTATTTTAGATGCAAAAATAAGATTATTGATCGAAAATTCGGATTCTATTTCTACTTGACTTTCTCCTAAAAAAACGTTAACTTCGTTTAACATGATGTAAAGAAAATTGAAGCACTACCAAAAGTACATTTGTAACCATATGAGGTATAGTCCGCACTAATTCAATCATCTAAAACAATGTTATCTTTGTTTTAGATGATAATAGACAAGGCGAAAGAATAATAAGGATGGATAAAATAAAAATTAATAGTGAAGAATGTCGAATTATAACAGGTTTTGAAAGATACCACATAAGTGAGTCTGGACGAATATACAGGACTGACACTAATAAAAAAAGATCTAGTAACTCTAAGGATAAGATTTATCTAAGTGAAAATAAAGTGCATTTTAAACTCATAAATGGTACTTTAAAACAAGGGAATGTATATTTAACTGACAACAAAGGGAAATTCAACAATGTTGCTATTTCCCCATTAATTGCGAGAGCCTTTGGTATACTTAATAAAAAAAAGCTTTCTCATAGGCAAGAAATCGGTTATAAAGATTCTGATGAAAAAAACTTACATTATACGAACCTATTTATTAAAGATAGAGTGTATAGTAATACAAATAGTAAACTAAATAAGGAAGACATCAAACACATAAAGAAATACATCAAAAAAGGAGTTCCTTTAAGGCGTATTGGTCAACTTTTTTGTGTTTCTGAAATGCAAATAAATCGTATAAAAACAGGAGAAAATTGGGGGAATGGTAAAAGGAAAATAAAAGCACCCAAAGCGCCATTTGAAATCAAAGAGGTAGGAATGAAAAAATACATTGCTACCTTTGATAGAGAAAAAACAGTCAATGGTATTAGAAAACGTTTTACAATTAAGAGAAACCCTAAAATTCCAACTGACAACTTAATTATTGGAATAATTAATGGCTATAAATTATCATTAAAACACACGAATATAACTCGTGCAAAAAAAAGTGTACAGAACTTAAATGAGTATTTCTTTGAAAATAAAGTTATTTAACGGCAGACATTTACAGAGTAGACTAAAGAACCACTCTTAATTACCTCCCTATTTTCTTAACTAGAAAACAACTCTCTTTGTTTTATTATTACGTTGATCTATTTTTATAGTAATTTTTCAGATAATTTTTTCAAACTAATTGATAGCACTGACATAAACATCATTCTAGATCCAGCTCAAAAGTTGAGTAATGTTGTATTTCGGCAAAATATGTGTGAGTTTTCCAAACATAGATGCCAATGTTCTACTCCGTTTTATTTTTATATAGTAGGTTTTACTATAAACCATAGAAGTATTTAGGAATAATGTATTGTACAATTAAAAAGTATGCTGCTAATTAAGCACTTTTAGTTGGTATGAATTGTCCAAAAATATAGAACTGAACAAATTAATTGACACTTTAAAAAAATAAATACAACCTTACATATTGACAACTAACATATTAATATCTCCATATTAAAATTCTAAACAAAATAATATTCACAGAAACTTGTAAACTTGATAAGGCTGTTTGTGAGTTTTTAGAGGTTTAACTTTCTCTTGAAAAAGTGATAACTTAGCTTAACAATATTTAAAGATTATTAAAACGTTTCCAACAAGAGCATTAAGCGAGCTATTTCAAATCTAACTAAATTGAAATAAATATCTTAGCAGAAAAGTGAGTTGAAATTGTGTAGCTTTTTTAGATTTGATTTAGCTATTTAAAACTTAAACCTAACTTGGGCTTTAATTTCTTGTTTGTGGTTTCCTTGTATCTCTTCTAAACCAGCGCTTATAACATCTACATTATCATAATAGGTTATTCCGTAACGCAACCAAACATCAATACCTCTAACTAGTTTGTACCTTACCGTTAAATAAGTTCGTGTTCCTCTATTGTAATATGCTGGTATAGAAAACATGTATAACACATCATTCTCGTAGGCATAAATTCTGCTGTTATAAGAGTCTGTATCAAAAATTCCATATCTAAACGCAAAAGAAAAAGGGTTGCTTTTTGGTTTAAAAACGATATCTTGATAAAGAACATACCCTGTTTCAAAAGGCGATTCTTCTTTATCATAGTTTACCAATTCTGCTCGTCCTTTAATTTTAAAGGATTCTGATATTTTATAAGAATAATTAAAACGGTAATTGGTTTGTTTTTCAAAAACCAAATAATCAATTCCTTCCGTTAAATCAACAGCAGTATTTTCTTGCTTGCTCTTTTCTCTTATTCTAATATACATTTCCATCTTTTTAGATAGTTTATAAGTTAACTGTGCTAAATATTGATATCCTTTTGATGGTGCATTTATTCCAAACTTTAACCAAGGAAAAATAAATTGATCGTAATACGCTGAGAGCGTAAATTTCTTTACTGGTTTAGCAATAAAACCCATATACATTCCTTTTTCATTCTCGTTGGTAGAACCCTCCCCAATACCTGCACTAGATATGGGTTGAAAATTTCTTTGATAATCTCTATATAAAACAGCCAATGATAATTTTGGATCAAGCGTTATTAAAGCTCCAGAGACAAAAGCATTACCAGCATCTAAACTCTTAGAAAATTCTCCAAAGAAATTAAAATTCTTAAAAATCCAATTGTAATCAACCCCTAAATTTGTTTGTTTGTTCTCATTATTTCTAAACTGACTATAAGTAGCTAAAGTTGGTGTAAAATCACTATTGATTTCACTATGAACTCCTGTTAACCCTAAATTCAATTTTCGTGTTTTGTAAGCCAAATGCCCCCCCATTTGTTGTTGGGTAATTGCATCTTTATCTTCCAGTTCATTAAATGTTCTATGAAAACCAGTTTGTTGAACAGATGTTACCGCAAGCACTTCTCCATCAATAGATGAAGAGTCTTCTAATGAAATGTTTGCATCTTCATTATTGTACGAATAAAAAGCTGTTGCTTCAATATTTCCAAATTGTAGTGCAAGTCCTCCACCTCTTAAAAAACGACTTTCATCAACAGAAGTATATGGTTTTAATCCTGTAGCACTTCGTTTTATTAGCATTATATCTGCCGATTTCCCAAAAGCTGCTCCCGACCAATAGGTTAATCCTTGACCGAATTGTGCCTGATAATCTCCAAAACCTAATTGCTTAATTTTTCCTTGATTTTTAATAAAAAAGTGCCCTGAATAAAAATCAAACCCATTCTTTTGAGTTCCATTAAAAAATTCTTCTCCAGCATCTTTTTCTGCTGTAAATCCTATACTTAAATGGTTGCCATATTTAAAACGATATCGTGTATACAATTTTGCCTCACTTCCTATATATCTAGAATTAGGACTTGCCGCTAACGCAGAATCTGTTGAAGGACTAAATCCCTTTTTCTGTTCTAAAACATCAACATACCTTATAAATAATTGACTTTCTCCATTTTTAAGTAAATCATTAAATGATAATTGAGCAGTATTAACATCTGTAGAAACTTTAACAAAAGGCAGTAACAATTTAATCAACTCTTCATCAAAACTTTCAACGGTTTGCAACTCTTCTAAAGTCATTAATTTTCCATTCTCTTCTATATGCTCTAAAAGGTTATTAATTTGAATACTGGTTAAAATTCCAAGCTCTTCTAAATCGTCTAAATTTGCTCTATTTAAGTTTAAAGGATGATCAAAGTAATAAGATAATTGATCAAAAATAGTAGAATAATCTGCATCCGATTCTTCAGCATCTTCAATTAAATACTCTACCCTCTTTTCAATAATTTTATTCTTTTCGTCTTCTTTATTTTGAGCAAAAGACAAGATTGGAGAAAGGAGGAATATTAAAATAAAGTGTTTTTGAAAATTCTTGCTAAATAAACAACAAGACTCCTCAGCCATGGTCAGAATGAAATTCATTATACATTTACAATCATTCATTAAATACTTGGCGTAGAAGTTTTACTTGATTTTTTATTTCTCGTATAGATAATAGAAATGCCTGGGGTTACTCCCAATGTTTGATGGAATGAGGAAGAAAGATCAACTTTAAAATCTTTTAGTTGCATTCCAAAACCAAATGCATATTGAGTAGGATTGGTTGAGATACCTCCTCTCAAATATAAAATTTCAGTAATATGATACTCCAATCCTGCATTTACAACTGCATCCACATCTAAATCTTTTTCAGTAGAAACCGCTAACA
>CAJWVX010000085.1 GCA_913048175.1 uncultured Flavobacteriales bacterium
TTGACTAAGAAGTATTTGTAGCTCCTTTAATGTGTCATTCTGAGCAATAATTTATTGATTTATATCCTCTTGTTTTTCTGCACAAAACAAACTCGAAACTGACCGTTAAATAAAAAAATGGGTGCTTTTTGGCAAAAGGGACTGTTTTCTTTACCTTCGTTTACTTTGTTGTCATTTTGAACGTTATTTTGTCGGTAATTTATTACTGTCACAAAATGACATGAAGAATCTATTTAATAAGAAAATCATGAAAAAACTCATAATTATATTCTCCCTTTTAATAAGTACTCTTTTTATGGCTAATGGACAGAGTCTGAGTTTTACATCATTAGACCCTCATGTTTCAAATGAACTAATCATTAAATTTAAAGGAGATATTAATCTTAAGAGAGGGAAAGGGAAAACAATAAAAATTAAAGAGGAAAGAATAAATAAACTAAATAATGAGCTTGGAGGAGTAATCTGTGAAAGAATATTAATTTCAAATCCAAAAGGGGGAAGTTTACGAAATTTAAGTGAAGAACCCTTATTGTATAAATTCCAAGGTAATCAAGATGTTGCACTCCTTATTCATAAATTATTAAATTCTGGGTTTTATGAAGCAGTAGAATTAAATTATTTAAGTAAAAAAACTGATATCTGTACAAAGCAGCCGAATGATTTTATGTATAATATTGATAAACAATGGGGGTTGGAAAATAATGGAAGTTTTGATGGAAATGCAACTACTAATGATGCAGATATCGATATGGAAATGGGGTGGGGGATTACAACAGGTAATAGTAATGTCGTAGTTGCTATTATCGATGGAGGAACGAAGTTAAATCATTCAGAATTTATTGGGAGAATATGGGTTAATTCGGGTGAAATTGCTGGGAATGGAATAGATGATGATGGTAATGGGTCTATTGATGATATTAATGGATGGGATTTTGTAAATTCTGACAATGATCCCTCAGACGATGGTGGTCATGGGACAATTGTTGCAGGTGTTATAGGGGCTACTGGAAATAACGGATTTGGATTTGCTGGCGTTGATTGGAATTGTAAGTTGATGACTTGTAAGGTTATGAATTCGGCAGGTACTGGAACATTGGCGAATGCCATATCGGGAGTCTATTATGCTGTAGACAATGGAGCAGATGTAATAAATATGTCTATACTTTTTCCAGGATTTACTACAATATTTGAGACCGCAATTGATTATGCTTACAATAATAATGTGGTACCAGTTGCGGCTACTGGCAATGACAATACTAATGTAATTGGATACCCTGCTGGATATAGTAATTGTATTGCTGTAGGAGCAACTGATGTTGATAATAAAAGAGCAAACCCTTTTTCTGGAGTACCAACAAGTGGTAGTAATTATGGAACACATATGGATCTTGTTGCTCCTGGAAATGATATTTATGGGTTAACTCATCTTTTTGAAGCGTACAACACTTTGTCTAGTGGAACTTCGCTTGCAGCACCTTTGGTAGCGGGTGTTGTTTCTTTATTAAAAGGATTAGATAGTACTCTTTCACCAGATTCAATAAGGACAATCCTTCGGAACTCCGCTGTAGACCAATTGGGAGATCCTTCTGAGGACACTCCGGGATGGGATCAATACCATGGATATGGATTATTAAATGCCTATAATGCGTTAAAAGAATTTGCGATAGAACGAGATACTGTCACTATTTGTAAAGGCTTAGATTATACTTTTCCTGATGGAGGTGTTTTAAACAATGTCACCGTTTCTCATATTGATACAAGCATAATACTCTCTTCTTCTCCATGTGATAGAACAATAATTACTATGTTATTCGTAGATACTAATGTATTAGCTCACACCACGGATACTATTATATGTTTTGGAGATAGTATTGTATTAAATGGTTCAGGAGCATCTATTTATTCATGGGATAATGGTGTTATTGATGGTGTTGCTTTTGCTCCATTTACCACGACAATTTACACAGTTGCAGGGAATGTCTCAGGAATTTGTAATACAGATCAAATAACAATTATCGTTAATCCTCTTCCAAATGTTACAGCAAACATAAGTGAAAATAATATATGTATAGGGAATGAAATTGCATTATATGGTAGTGGGTCAGATGCTAACTATATATGGGATAATGGTGTTTCTGATAATTTAAGTTTTCCTTCAAGCCTTTCAACGTTATACACGGTTTTGGGAACAGATTCTAACAACTGTGTAAGTTCAGATACTATAACAGTTTTTGTAAGTGCCAATTCGGCACCTGATTTAGACATTATAGCATCAGATACTAATATTTGTGAGGGAGACATAGTTACATTATCCGGAAATGGGGCACTCACTTATGGGTGGAATAACGGTGTTTCTGATGGGGTATCTTTTTCATTGGATTCGTCAAGTACATTTTTTGTTACGGGAACAGACGTTAATGGGTGTTCGGATACAGCTTCTATTAATATCATTGTTGATACCGTTTTTGTGAACGCAAATGTCTCTTCTATAGAAATTTGTAGTGGCGATTTTATTACATTAACGGGAACGGGGTCTGTATCAAATTATACTTGGAATAATGGAGCAATCGATGGTGTTTCTTTTTCGCTTTCAACCTCTACTTTGTTTACGGTTGCAGGAACAGGCTTAGGTTGTACAACGATTGATACAGTGAGTGTCTTTGTGAATCCTGTACCAGTAACTCCAACTATAATAACTAATAGATCTGAACCTTTTTGTTCAGGAGATAGTCTAGAACTTTCCATTATTCCACAAGCTGCTGTTTCCTATTGTTGGGAAGAAATTTCAAGTCAAAAGAACTGGGAATATGTGGGAGCAACTTCATTTACTGGGGGTACAATTAGTTCTGGAATGGACCTTGCCTTTAATAAAGTAACAGACGAACCTTATGTTGCTTATGTTGACCAAGCAAACGGGAATAAAATATCTGTTATGAAGTATGATGGAACAGTTTGGGGAGTAGTTGGAAATGTTGGGTTTTCTGATGGGGCTGTTTATAGGGCGACTATTGCCTTTCACCCGACTACGAACGAACCTTATGTTGCTTATAGGGATGATGCGAATGGGCATAAGGTTTCTGTGATGAGGTTTAATGGCAGCTCATGGGTGGATGTCGGGATAAATGGGTTTTCACAAAATAATATTTCTTATGTGAGACTCGCTTTTCACTCTATTACCGGTGAACCATCGGTGGCAGTTAGCAATGGAGTTTCCTTTTCTGTATACAAATTTGATGGGAACGGTTGGCTACCTATTGGTTTAACAGGGGTTGGCGGAGCTCCTAATTATACAGGGTTAAGTTTTGTTATAGATCCAATTACAGGAGGACCAATAGTATCCTATGCTAATGATAATAATAGTGATAAAACAGAAGTGATGAAATTTGATGGGAATTCTTGGGTGTATGTTGGGGCTCAAGGTTTTTCAAATGCTGTTTCATACAATACTAGTCTTGCAATTAATCCACTTACAAATGAAATTTATATTGCGTATTACGATCAATCTAATCAGGAGGGTTTAGTAATGAAGTTTAATGGAACAAATTGGGTTACCGTAGGATCTGCTTATTCGGAAAGTTATTCGTCTAATAATCGGTTAAAATTTAATAGTAAAATGAATGAGCCTTATGTGGCATTCATTGATGGAAACTATCAAAATCAAATTAAAGTGAAAAGATATGACGGAGTTTCATGGGCGTTAGTAGGAAAAAGCAATCTTGATATTGCTGTGAACTACCAACATACAACTGCATTGGATTTTAGTTCTAATAACAGCCCATATGTTTTATATTCATTAACAGGAGGCTTCCCTGCGGTTATAAAATACGATCCACCATGTTTAGAAACTCAAAACACATATTCTACAAGTTATGCAGGTAGCTATAGTGTTAGAGTAACCAATACTTATGGTTGTAGTACTACTTCTAGTAATCAAGTAGTGATAAATCAGACACCAACTGTAATAGCTGTTGCATCTCCCTCATCTAGTATTTGTTTTGGAGATACATTAACATTAATAGCTCAAGGGTGCTCTCCAACTTATAGTTGGAATAATGGTGTTACCAATGAAGTGTCATTTGTTCCTGGAGGTTCAAATACTTATGTTGTAACGAATATTGACACTAACAATTGTTTTAGTACAGATACTATTAGTGTAACGGTTAATACTTTACCTAATACTCCTACAATTACAACAAATAACCCTATAGACTTGTGTACAGGAGATAGTGTTATTTTATCTGTTACACCAGAATCAGGGATTAATTATTGTTGGGGTGAAATTAATAACCTTGAAGATTGGATTGCTTCCGATAGTTTGGGCATGGGGTCAGGTAGTCCTTATTCGAAAATAATAAAGTACCATCCCATAACAAATGAACCATACATTGCTTTTGAAGTAGGAAATAATATTGGAGTCTCGGTTATTAAACGAGGGGTAAATGGCTGGGAGTATGTAGGGATGCCCGCAAATTTAAATTATTTTAATGGTGGGAATGTTTATTCTTACAGCTTTGCTTTTAACCCAATAACGAATGAGCCCTATGTTGCTTTTACTGGACAAGGACCAACAAACGTTATTCATGTTATGAAATTAGATGGTTCATCATGGGTTAATGTAGGTGTAAGTAATTTTAATACGAAAGATTATGCAAACCATGTCAGCCTTGCTTTTTATCCAGGAACTTCAACGCCATATGTAGCATTTTATGAAGGCGGGAACAATGGAAGTGGTGCAACAACATCTCTAATGAAATTTAATGGAATAGATTGGAAATATGTTGGACCGAGTTCTTATGTTTTAGGAGATGCAAGACGTCTAAATCACCTTGAACTAAAATTTAACCCCTGTACAAAAGAACCGTATGTTTCTTATTCTCTGAGTTTAAGCGAACCGAATATTACTGTTTTTAATGGATTAACATGGCAATCTTTAGGAACCACTAGTTTTTATGGGCAAGGTACGGCTGCCACCTCTTTTGATTTCCACCCTATAACGAACGAACCATATGTTGCTTATATAGATGTTTTAAATCTTGAAAAAATAGTAGTTTCTAAATTTAATGGTACAATATGGGAGTTAATGGGCGACACTTTATCATCTGTTGGAACTACTAAAAAACCAAAAATTTTGTTTAACCCTGGAACATTTGAGCCTTATGTTTCTTTTTATGATGAGGGAGACTTAAGTGTGCAAATTAAAAAGCTTGTCAATAATAATTGGGAAAGTATAGGAAATGGCATATACGGATCAAGGGAGTATAATTACTCTCCAAACCTCGCTTTTGATAATACTAATCAACTTGGTATTTGTGTGAAAACTTCAACTTATAATTGTCACGTATTTAATTTTTCTTCTAAATGTATGAATGATTCTAATGTGTTTAATGTGAATGCTGCAGGAACTTATCAAACTACAGGAATTAATTCCTTTGGTTGTAAGGCATTATCTACAAATAGTATAACTATAAAGCAATCCCCTGTTGTATTAGCAAAAGTTTCGAATCCACGAATTTGTTTTGGAGATTCGGTGATTCTTGAAGCAATTGGAACAGCCCAAAACTATATATGGAATAGTGGAATAATTGATAGTGCTCTCTTTCAGCCAAATGGCACGAGTACTTATGCTGTTACTGGTATAGACTCTACAGCCTGTATTTCAACAGACTCTGTTACCATAATTGTTGATTCTGTTCCCTCACAACCAACAGTTTTTTCGAGTGATATGTCAAACCTCTGTTCAGGGCAAAACATTTTATCGATAACACCAGATGTAGGGGTAGATTATTGTTGGACTGATACATCTTTATATTCCTGGAGCCATACAGGTCCTGTTGGGATTTCTAATGCTGGGACAGGATTTGTTAGTATGGCTATTAACCCAATTACACATGAGTCATATGTTTCTTTTAATGAATCTGGAGGCGCAACGGTTAAAAGGTTTGATGGGACTAATTGGGTTATAGTTGGATCTGCTAATATGAACGGAACTGGTTCTGCTTATCATAGTTTAAAATTTAACCCTATAACTTTCGAACCATACTTAGCGTTTAGAGATGGGAGTACTCATACTTCTGTTATGAAATTTAATGGCATTGTGTGGGAATATGTCGGAAGTTCTCGGTTTTCTGAATATAGGTCTGAGTATATAGATTTAGCGTTTAATCCTCAAACGAATGAGCCATATGTCGCCTATTCAGATGATGATGTTTCAGATAAAACAACAGTAATGAGATTTGATGGTGAAAAATGGGTTCTCGTTGGAGTTCAAGGATTTTCTGTTGGAACAGCACGATACCAAAGTTTAGCTTTTCACCCAATTACAGAAGAACCGTATTTAGCCTATCAAGATAATTCAAATGGAGGACATTCTACAGTAATGAAGTTTGATGGGTTAGCTTGGCAATTAGTTGGCGGAGCGAGTTTCTCGACAGGAGCTCCTACTTCTTCTTCAGGGTCTAAATATCAGCGGTTAGTGTTTCACCCAACTACTTTTGAACCTCACGTAGCTTGTGATGAAGGTTGGAATGGGACTAAAGTTTTTAAGTTTGATGGGACTACATGGCAGGTTTATAATTCGACAGGGTTCTCCTCAGTAAACCCAGGCTATCAAGATTTGGCTTTTCATCCGCTAACGAATGAAATTTATGTAGCTAATTATGAGGGCGTTAAAAAGTTTAATGGGATTAGTTGGGAAAATTTAGCGATTATAGAGTTGACTAATGGTTATTTGGGGTCATCATTTACGGTTAAATTAGACATGGAATTTCACCCATCTAGCCATGAATTACATGTAGCTTATAGAAATAGTGCAGAAGCATCTAAGGCTGGGGTAATGAAATTATCACCTACTTGTTTTAGTACATCAGATACTTTAGCGGCAGATTCTGCTGGTACATATGGAGTTGTTGCAAGTTATTCTAATGGTTGTTATTCTAACTCTACGAATATGATTACAATTAATGAAACGCCAGCAGTTGAAACTAACTTTACACCATCAGATACGCTTTGCCTTGGAGATTCATTGATGTTTTATAGTACTGGAACAGCGGATAGTTATGTCTGGTCTGGAGGTGTAGTTGATAGTGCTTTATTTGTTCCTACATCTTCTGGAACATATACGTTAGTTGGAAACAATCTTAATGGGTGTACTGATTCCGCTTCTGTTCCAATAATCATAAACCCTTTACCTGCACCATTTGCTATTTCTGCTACAGGAGCAACTACTATATGTGATGGAGATAGTGTCTTGTTATATTCTTCGTCAACGGGAACTACTAATTGTTGGCATCCGGCTAATCTTGACTCATGGATTAATGTAGGTCTTCCAGAATGTTCACAATCATCAAGTTATAATAATATTGTTTTTCATCCAGCAACAAATGAGCCTTATGTTGCTAATGGATATAACGTAATGAAGTTTAATGGAATTACTTGGGATAATGTTGGGAATCAGGTTGGAGGAATGAGCAATATTGTTTTTGAACCTGTTACTAATATCCCGTATATTGTTTCTGGAAGCCGTATAATGAAACTTAATGGAAATATTTGGGAGTATGTTGGGTCTAACTTCGTAACATCATCATGGGATACACCCGTACTGAAATTTCATCCTGTTACTAATGAGCCTTATATTGCTTATAGAGATATTGTTGGGAGCTCTTTTAATAATGGGGGAATTATTGTTGTTAAAAACTTTGATGGTAGTAATTGGCAATATGTTGGAGGAGGAGCTGTTGCTCCATCTTATGCATATTCACTTGACTTTGAATTTAATCCAATTACACATGAACCATACATTGTATATAATGGGAGCGAGCATGGCTCTCAACTATTAGGGCCAAATCATGTATGGAAATATAATGGATTTTCATGGAATCAAGTTGGTAACGTTTTTAATGCGGGAATGCCAGGATGTACTAAGCAACAAAGTCTAGCTTTTAATCCAACTACTGGTCAGCCATATGTGGCTTTCGAAAATGGCAATGGCCCATTATCAGTAATGACATACCAAAGTAATAGTTGGGTACTTATTGGAGAAACTCATATTGCTAATGGAGATGATCCAGAAATAAAAATTCATCCAATTACGAATGAACCTTACCTTTCATATAATACTACACTAGGTCTTAGCCAAACTGTTTCAGGTAAATCTGTAAGGAAGTTTAATGGCAACAACTGGGAACCTGTTGGCGAATTGAATTTCTCCGCAGGAAGTTGTTCATCTAAAAACTTAGAATTTCATCCAATTACAATGGAACCATATGTCGCATTTAGAGATACATCATTAAGAACAACTGTTATGAAATTTAATTCTGAATGTGTTGATAGTGGAGATAGTCTGTATGTTTATCAGTCAGGCTCTTATGAATTAACCGTCTCGAATTCTTATGGCTGCCCAACTACATCTTCTAATCAAATAAGTGTTAATGTTAACTCTTTACCAAATGTTACAGGAAGTATTTTACCTTTAGATACAGTATGTCAGGGAGATACTGTAGCGTTAATGGCTGGCGGCATTGACTCTTATTCATATTTATGGAATAATAATGTTGTAGATAGCATTCCGTTTTTAATTGATTCTTCTACAACTTATATTTTAACGGGAACTGATACAAACAATTGTTTTGGCTACGATACTGTTTCGATAGTTGTTAATCAAACGTATAGTGTTTTAGATATTGTAATAGTTTGCTTAGGAGAGTCATTCACTCTTCCTGGAGGTAGTTCGGTTCTTAGTTCAGGAATATATGAGGATACGCTATCATCAATATTTGGATGTGATAGTATTATCACTACTAATTTAACATTTTCGAATTCGTTGTATTCTAACGATTCAAACTCTATTTGTCAGGGATTACCTTTTGTTTTACCTGATGGAGATACAACATATTTAACCGGTAGTTATATAGATACAATTCCTTCTTTTGGGGGATGTGATAGTATAATCACTTCACATTTAACGGTTAATCCTATATTTTTTATGAATCAAAATGATAGTATTTGCCAAAGCGATAGTATTTTGCTTTATGGTAATTATATAACAACAGCCGGAACGTATTACGATAGCTTGCAAACAATTACTGGTTGTGATAGCGTATTGTCTACAACGCTTTTTGTTAATTCAATTTTTACACTGAGCGAAAACATTTCTATTTGTTTTGGGGATAGTCTTTTGCTCTACGGATCTTATGAGAGTCTCGCAGGAACGTATTATGATAGTTTACAAACGATAAATGGTTGCGATAGTATATTATTAACTACACTTGCAATAAACCCATTGCCAATTGTTACGTTAGCTAATTTCAATTCTGATACATTGTGTATTACTGAAAGTGCAATTGGGCTACCAATAGGTTCACCATCAGGCGGAATATACACCGGAGCTGGAGTTAGTAGTGGTAATTTTGATCCTTCAACAGCTGGAGTAGGAGTACATGATATTATTTATACGTATACAGATGGTAATTCTTGTCTTAATAGTGATACCACAGTGGTAACTATTGATGTTTGCACAGGAATAGATAATGCAAGAACAGATTTTGGAATCATCATTTACCCAAACCCGAGTACAGGGAAATTTACTATCGAAAAACCTGGAGATTTAAACAAAGTTGTTGAGGTAAGGTTGTTAGATGCCTCTTCTAAATTGATAGTTTCAAAAACAATTCAACTTGGGCAACAAAAAGTAGAAATGGATATTACTGATTACAGTAAAGGAGTTTATTTTTTACAACTTATTGTTGACAAGGAAGTGTTTGTGAAACAGATATTGAAGGATTAATTAGCTTTTTAAATCACTACTTTTGCACCATGAATGAATTAGCACCTTTTTTTGAAAAATTAGACAAAAGTTATACGGATGATACTTTTGTTAAAATTACATTAAGTAAGCCAGCTTATAAAAGTGATGGATTACATAATGTATATGTTCGTATAGCTACAATTAAAGGGGAGCGAGCTTTATCGTTTACATATCATTATCAAACGAATGATCAGGTTAAAAATTACTCGTTAGAAGAAGCAAAAGGCATTTTTTCTGAGTTGTTAAATCAAAAGTTTAAAGTGGGTATTCTTTTTACCTTGGAAGAAGATTTTACTATTCAGTTTTCTAAAAAAGGAAAAGTTTCTACTAGAAGCACTTACGCTAGTTTTAAAAATAAACCACCAGAAGCTCATGATCAGCCTAAGCAAAGAAGAGCAGAGTTAGGGAAGTATTTAAATCTTTTAGGAATAACGGATAATGATGGAATAGTAATTCCTAAAATGGCAGATAAGTACAAGCAAATAAATAAGTATTTAGAAATCATTGAAAACTTGATGAAAAATGCTGATTTATCTAAAGAGATCTCTATTGTTGATATGGGTTCTGGCAAAGGATATTTAACTTTTGCTTTATACGATTATTTAACAAATCAGAGAAAAAGAGAAGTAACGATTAAGGGGATAGAGTTAAGAGAAGAGTTGGTTGACTTTTGTAATAAAACAGCAAAAGAATGTGGGTTTGAAGGGTTAAGTTTTGTTAGACAAACAATTCAAGAATATAAACCAAAGAAGATTGATATCTTAATTGCATTACACGCTTGTGATACTGCAACTGATGATGCTTTAGCGAAAGCAATTAGTGCAAATGCTAACTTGGTAATAACAGCACCTTGTTGTCACAAACAAATTAGACAACACCTAAAAGGAAAAGAGCAGGAAAGTCCGA
Source organism: uncultured Flavobacteriales bacterium (assembly GCA_913048175.1). GTDB lineage: Bacteria > Bacteroidota > Bacteroidia > Flavobacteriales_E > Vicingaceae. The sequence goes on from CAJWVX010000085.1 coordinate 10,709, forward strand.
TATTAAAATATGGTATTTTTAAAGAGCGACAGTATGAAATGGTAACTGACACTCTTAGAGCTTTAATCCTAGAGAAAAACCAATACTCAACTAAAGTATTTGAGTTTATTTCTAACGAGCATACTCGTAAAAACGTAATGTTGATAGGTCAGAAGTCTAACAAGAAACCTGATTTAGAAATGTTAACGGAAAAAATTGATGCTCTTAAAAAGGAGTATGGAATTGAATCTCATTATTTGGAAGAGATTTTGTAAAAAAATATTCATTCGACTGCTCTTTTGGTTTATCCTCATATTGGTAGGATAAGTAAAGCTATATTAATTTACGTTCGCTTTTATTTCAAAAACACCCAATACAGGGAAATGATCTGATTTTCCTAATTTATAAACCTTAGCGTTGATACAATTGAGTTTGTTATTGTAAACAAGGTGATCATATCTGCCCCGAAGGAGAACAAATCTCCATGTTTTTGATCTTTTATCAAATTGAGATAAAGCATCATTAAACCCTTTAATCTTTAACCATTTCATGGTTTTTCCGTTATCATTCTCATTAAAGTCTCCTAAAATAATAGTAGGGAGGTTAGGAGTTAACTCATTAGAAAAAGACGCTAACTCTTTAATATGAACTTCTGATGCTTTGAAATAAGCATTCCACCCAATTAGCCCTTTTCGAGTTAAGGGTGGTTTTAAATGTGTATTTAAAATCTGAATAGAATCTTGATCCTTTTTTATGATTATTGACCAAGCAGAAAACCAACCAACGTTGTTTTTAATATATTTATTTTTAATAATGGGATATTTAGATAGAGTTGCAAAACCTCCTGAAATGCCTCTATGTTTAAATTGAATAAAAGGATACTTACTTATTAACCCGATTCTAATTATTTTTTCCCACTCTGCATTTGTTTCTTGTAAACAAATGACATCTGCATTTATCGAGTCTAAAACGTTAACGATATCTTTATTTATGAAATGATAGTTTACATTATAAGTTACAACACTAATTGTATCTGCTTTTACAAGAAAGCATGAGAAGATAAGCAATGTTGAAATAATATTTTTCATGAAAAATAATATTACAATAATAACTCCATTTTTTTGGTAAAAGAGTTCTTTGGTATTCATCGAGTGACTTAAAGTCAATCGATGAATTTTAATTCTTCTTACAGTTTCGTTATCAATTCGGTATAAAGCTTTGTGAGTTGTGGTTCTGCAACAGCTGCTGCTGCTAAAATATCTTCTATTGCTACTTCTTTTAGGTTTTCAGGATCACACTCATCTGTTAAAACAGAAATTGCACAACAAGGTAAGTTCATGTGGCGAGCAACTATTACTTCTGGAACAGTACTCATTCCAACAGCATCTCCACCTAATAAACGAATCATTTTATATTCAGCTTTAGTCTCTAAATTTGGACCAGTAACAGGAACGTAAGTACCTTCGTGTAATTGAATGTTTTGTTCATTAGAAATAGTTCTTAGTAAATCATTTAATTTTAAAGAATAAGGTTCGCTCATATCTGGAAAACGTGGTCCAAAATCTTCCCAATTCTTTCCTCTTAATGGATTTTCAGGATATAAGTTAATGTGATCAGTAAGCAGCATTAAAGAGCTTTTTTTATAGGCCAAATTAATTGCTCCAGCAGCATTTGAGATAAGTAAATTTTGAATCCCTAAAAGCTTCATTACACGAATAGGAAAAGTGATCTCCTTCATGTTATACCCTTCATAATAATGAAAACGGCCTTGCATTACCAAAACCATTTTACCACGAATAGTCCCGTAAATTAATTTACCATGATGCGACTCAACAGTGGAGACAGGGAAGTGTGGAATTTTATCATAATCAATAGATTTGATAATTTCAATTTCTGAGACTAAGCCTCCTAAACCAGTTCCTAAAACAATACCTATTACTGGCTCGTTAAATCCTTCACTTTTAAGATAAGTTACTGTTTCTTGCAGATTTTCCATTATTAAATTTTTGTCATTAAAAAAGGAGGTAAATAAATACCTCCTCTAGATTAATATCTTTAAAACAATTAGTTAACCGTTCTTCCCTTAGCCTTTTTACTTGTTGTTTTATAATCTTTTACTTTTTTCATTTCAAACTTTAAGTAAGCACCTGCACCACCAGGCATAATATAATATACTTTTCCGCCAAAATTTATTTTACCTTTTCCATTGTTCCATTCAGCTCCCATTAAGCTATATCTACCTCTGTTATTTGGATCCCCAAAAACTAAATATTGATCATCAGATTCAAAAAAGCTAATTGCCAATTTGTTGCCAGATAAAACTTTTACACAAACTCCAGGGGTTTTTCCATCAACAGAAATGTTATCTAAACTTGCAGAAGTTGAGATTACCAATTTTCCATCAGCATCTAATTCTTGTGAGTTAGATCCTTGTTCGCCTCGTTGCAATGTAATATCACTAGATATATAGAATTGCATTTTCTTTAATTTATCATCATCTAAACTGTACTTAGTTTTTACAGCGTTTGTAAAAGGTACTGTAGGTTTACAAGAACTAAAAAAAGTTATAGCCCCTAAAGCTAAAATAAAGATTGATTTATTGATAATTGTAGATTTCATGTCGTTATATTTTTTATAAAGTTTGTTAGTCATCAAAAATTGTTCCAAACAAAAGTATTTAATTTTCTTAAGAAATTAGCAAATTACAACCGCGCAAATCACTGTTGTCAAACCGGCCTAAAACTTCAAAATGGGTGGAGGACGATTTTTTACCTAAATCTTGTGTGGCAATAAAGCTACAAGAGTTTATATTGGCTAAGTCAATAATGTTTATCCCTCCAGTTCTATTGTTTTCTAATGTGCTGAATGGATCATTTATATCACGAATCATAATCTTCATCCAAGGAGGAGTTTCAAAAATCCCATCTCCTTTAGAATAAGCCTGAGATAATAATTCGGTCATTCCGTATTCAGAATGAATTTTTGAGACCTTAAAACTATTTTTATAGATGCTGTGAAGTTCTGTTCTTGTTAACTCTTTTCTTCTTCCTTTCATTCCTCCAGTTTCCATGATTATGACATCATTCAAATCAATGTTGTATGCTTCTGCTAAATCTAACAAAGCGAAAGAAACACCAATAAGTAATGTCTTTATATTTTTCTTTATATTTTCTTTAAGAATACCAATCATTTCTGAATGATTTTCAAGAAAAAAACCACTTTTTGGATGGTTACTTTTTTGAATTAAATCTTCCGTCATATAAATTAAAGAAGACCCCTTTCTTTCCAGATAAGATGGGAGTAGAGCTAAAACACAATAATCTGCTATGTTCCCATAAAAATGGGTGAATGCTTTTAGATAACTATTTTCATATAGAGAAAGATCTTTAACGAAGTGTTTACTTTGGTTTTGTCCAGTTGTGCCACTGCTCAAGAAGGTCTCTTCTTCTTGAAATTCAGTAGTTTTTATACTGTGGGATTTAAAAAACGCTATTGGTAAAAAGGGAATGAGTTCTCTTTTATCTATCTGTTCAGGAATAATGTTGAGATGTTTGCAAAACTCGTTGTAAACTAGATTGTTACTGTATTGATAATTGAAAATCTCTAGAGCAATTTCATTAAACTCTTTTTCTGAGTTAATTGTAAATATTTGATTTTTTAAGTTCAACAAAATAATTGGTAATTTTAAGGTGTGCAAAACGTAACAAAATTAGTCATATTATTTGCTTTAGTCTTTTCCTTCGGGTGTAAAAAAGAAGATCCAGAGCTTACGCCTCCAGTAATAACTTTTGTAGATGCAAATATTTCATCGTCTACTTCAAGTGCTATTGTTAAGTTCGATTTTTTAGATAAGGACGGTGATTTAGGTTTGTATCAAGAGGAAAATACTGGAGAACAAGAGCATAATGTTTTTGTAGATTATTATGAAAAGATAAATGGGGTTTGGACTTTGAAATCTCCAATTATTACTTACAACATTACCTTAAATGAATACGATACGTTGGGCTTAAATTTGAGGTTTCCTTTTTTAGAAAATGAAGCTCAAAGAGCTTTGCAGGGTGATGTTGTGGTTGATTTGTTATTTAATTTTAATGCTGATACCTTTCGTTATGACATTTATATTAAAGATAGGGCTTTTCAAAAGAGTAATGTTATTACCACTTCAGATTTAATAGTTAACTAATCTACTTTAAAATAAAAAAGCCATCCAGAGTAATCTGAATGGCTTTTTTATTTTAAAGTAGGTATTATAAATTTAACAATACTTGCTCAGGGTCTTTACCTCCAAATATAATTGAACTTGGGTTTTCTAACATTTCTTTAACTGTTTTTAAGA
>CAJWVX010000086.1 GCA_913048175.1 uncultured Flavobacteriales bacterium
ACTTTAAATTGTTGCCCTGCTATTTCAACTATTGCGTACATTATTATATAATTTTAATTTTTACCGAATGCAAACTTATTCTTTTTTTTTCGAATAAATTCGATTATTTCAATTTATATTAAAAGGTCAAGCTCATTCCTAAACTTGGCATCAAAGGTAATTGATATACCTTATCTGCAGTTACTCTATCAATAAAGAATAAATTATCTCTATTATATGCATTTGTAGCTCCTAAATTTGCTTCAAGTATTGAGTTTTTTCCTAAGATAAATTTCCTTTTGATATTAACATCTAATCTATGGTAATAAGGTAATCTTCCTTTGTTTATCTCTGCAAATTCTAAATCTAATGAACCATTTGTAGAGGTGTAATTTTGATCAATTGAAGAAAAGTCAATTCCTTCATAAAAACCTTGCGTTTGTGTAAAAGGAAAGCCAGAAGCTAAATTCCAACGAGTGTTAAACTCCCAATTAAGATCTTTACCAAATATGTATGCAACAACAACATTTACATTATGTCTTCTATCAAATACTGGGGCATACTCTTGAACACCATCCCAACGTGTTACCTTACCTAAAGAATAAACAGTCCAAATATTTAAATGTGTTGAAGAATATTTTAAAGCGAAATCAATACCATAAGCCTTACCTGTTTCTACAATAAATTCCTTTTTTAACACATCTGGTTTATCTACAGCTGATATATCCGATTCATCAAATATTTGATTCCTATTTGTATTCGTTAATTGAGTAAAATCTTTTAAGTAACCTTCAACATTTAAGCTAAAAGAACGTGAAAAATCTAACTCAAAACCAGCGATATAATGATTTGCCTTTTGCAACTCGTGTTTAATTTCCCTTACAGTACCATCTTGTTCTGTAAATTCCTCTTGTAAATTATCAGGTCCAGATAAAAAACCATAAAAGAGGTTTACAATATCTCTATCAGAATTAGCACTTATTAAATTTTGAGAGTACATACCGGCTGCTGCCTTCAATCTAAATTTGCTAGTAACATTAAACTTATAACCTAACCTTGGCTCTAATGAGAAATTAGGCAACGAAGCATAATACTGAAGCCTTACACTTGGTTCTATCACCATTTTTCCAGCATTTATTCTATACATTGCAAAACCAGACATTTCAGTTGTATTCTCAACTTGTTCAATTTTTGTTCCTACTGAATTAACAAATTGATAATCTGTTTTGAAACCTAACATCTCAAATCCATATTTAAATTGATTATCTCCAGAAAAAGTAGTGAAATCCATTCCTGCATTAAATCCATTAATAGAACTTGACCTTGGTTCACCATCAGCTTCTAACAATTCAATTTTGTAATTTGAGACTGCAACAACTCCTTCAATTAAAGTTTTAGAGGTACTAGGTATCATTACAAAGTTAACTCCTCCACCTGATGAATTCCAATTTAAATTAGAAACGTCAGAATAGTTAACATTATCTTTAAAATTAAACCCAAACACACTAAACTTATTACCGTTATTTCCATTAAAAGATATCTTGCCATAAATATCAGTAAACCCGTAAGGCAGGCCTAAAGTATCAACTCCTCTTGCATTTTCCGAACTCAACTCCTTAAAATAAGATTTATAGACTTCTGAAGATTGTTCTAAATAAGAGTGTTTTCCAGAAAGTACAAATGTTATACCTCCATTTCCTTTTTTAGATTTTTTTAGGGGACCTTCCAACATTAATTTAGAGCTAAAAGTACTTGCAGAAAGCTTACCTCTTAATCGTTTTCTATCTCCATCTCTGTATGTAATATCCATAATAGAAGAAATCCTACCTCCATACTCAGCATTAAAACCACCTGTATAAACATCAGCACTCCTCATAATATCTGTATCAAAAACTGAAAACAACCCTATAGAGTGAAAAGGATTGTAAACGATCATACCATCCAACAATACTTTATTTTGAACTGGCGATCCACCTCTAATATATAACTGACCACCTTGATCTCCTGTAAAAGTAACCCCTGGTAAAACTTGTAAGTATTGAGCTAAGTCAGGATCTCCTCCAATTGCAGGTATCGATTTTATTTCTTTTGGAGTAACCTTAGTTACAGACATCTTAACCTGAGTTTTAGCTTCTTGAGCTTCAGCTGAAACAGTAAATGTTTCAATCATTTTAGCTGCAGGTTTTAAATTCATGTTCTTAGAAATAATCTCATTACCCTTAAGGCTAACTGGAGTTTGAATAGAATCAAACCCTAATGAAGTAACCATTAACGTATAAGACCCTGCCGGAATTTTAGTTATCGAATAAAAGCCATTAACATCGGTAGCAGCTCCCATTGTTGTACCTTTTAGATAAACTGTTGCTCCAATCTCTGCTTCACCCGATTTATCGTTGTATATAAATCCCCTAACACTCCCTTTTTGAGCTATTAAATTGAAACTAAATACAACTGTACAAAGAATCAACAAAATGGTATTTAATTTTAATCTATTCATAGTTTTTAATTAAGCACGCAAAGTTATAAAAAAACTTCAGAGGTTAAGCTGCCAAATGTAGCTATTAAGGATGTTCTTTAAACTACCGTTTATCAGTTTAATAAACCGATACTTAAATAATTTCAATTCTATTTTTATTGTTTTTTTCGGAATCGACTAATAAGATTATTCCAAAACTCTTTATTGGTATCATACTCTTCTTTGTATGACAAGCCCAACCCTTGAGTATAAGCGCTATTTGTTTCGACTAATGAAAATTGACTTGAATTATTAAAAGCCTTAACTCTTAATTTTCCATCTTTTGTTATTTTATATTCTACAGATATATCTCCAATTAAATTATTTGTGCCTTGAGCTTCATTAGAAACATTACCTTTTTCTGAATAACCTAAATTGCCATCTAAAATTAAACGATCATTAAATAACTGGGTTGATAAAGCCAACTCATACTCTTCATTAGATAACTCATCTCCAGGTCTATAATTAAAACCTAAATCAAAGTCATTACTAATTTTCGAAAGCATGTTACTTAACTGATTAGATAGCAACTCACTTGATGTAGTTTTAGTTGCACTTGCTCTTCCATAAGCAGATTCTGCTCCTGGTGGAGGTAAAAATGAGTTAAGTACTAAAAGAGAGAATACTTGTTTATTCAATTCTTGAACATTTTCTTCCTTATCACTTACATATAAAATACTCCTGACCTTACTTTTTGTATCTTCATCAGCTGTAGGTAAAGAAATGTCAAAATTGATATCTGGATTCATCATTGCGTTTTTCATCTTCAGTTTTAAATCAACTGGTATTCTTTTTTTATAAATTTCATTAGTATCTATACTCGCTAATAAATCATAAAGTCTTGCTCTTAAGCGATAAACAGCAGTAATGTCAATATCTGCATCATAAGGGCTACCTGTCCAGCTTATAGTTCCTCCCTCCTCTAAATCAAACCTTTTATTAATTACATTCTGAAGTGTAAATAAATAGTCTCCATCCTTAATCACATAATTCCCAAAAACACTTAAGTCTCCATCCCTTGTAATTTCAAGATCTAAATCCCCACTTCCTGTGCTTCGCATAACATCTCCAATCTGATCATCAAAAACTAATCTAACTTGAGCATCTGGAGTAATTTCTAAGTCAAAATTCATTTCTATATTAGATAAATCTACCTCTTGTTTTATATCAGTATTCATAGAATCATTCGAAATAAATTCTATAAAATCATTCTCAACTAAATCAACATTATCTGTTAGAGGAATATTTAGTGTTGTATTTTTTTCTGTTTTCACCTTAACATCTATAGTCAACAACTCTTCATAACTACCCATATCAATATATCCAGAGACAAAAGCCTTTCCATAATAAAGACTATTATCTTTCTCTGCAGTATTTAAAGCTAAAAAATTATTTACATCTAATCCTAAATCGATACTCAAATCTGAGAACCACTCGTGATAGACAGTTCCATTTGCAACAGCAATGCTATTATTTTCATCCAAAAATTCAATATTATCAAAGCTTATCATATCTGGAGCAATATCTATTTTACATAAATTTGTTCGGTAGGTAGTATTTAAATAAATAACTTTAAAAGAAGTATTTTGAAGTGTTAGACTACCTTTCAAAATTGGTTTTTTTAAAGTTCCGGTAAGCTCAACCTTAGCATTCGCTTTACCATTAAAATCACTTAAAAACGATTTTGTATAAGCATCAAAAATGCTCAATTCTGTTTGATATAATTCCAATTCTAAATCCAAATTTTCAGCCTCTTTATTTGGATAATAAAATCCTCCAAATAAAATGGTTGGGATATGATCTCTATAAAACTTTCCGTCTAGTTTCACCGATTCTTCAAGAGGATCCCAACTAGATAAAAGGTTTCCTTTACCAATAAGATTGTCGTTTACTCTAAACCCATCAAATGAAAGATCGGAAGTTAAGATGTATTCTTGATTTTCTTTTTTAATTGACGCAACCCCATCAACAACACCTTCTAGATTAATTACTTTTTCAGGAATTAATCTTTTAAAAGTAAGTAAGCTTAAATTTTTAAAGAGTATATCTAATTGATCTTCCGAATTATTAGATAGCGCTCCATCAATCAACAAACTTTGATTTTTCGAGTAGATAGTTAACCCTTTAATAACCAAAGATCCTGTATCGCTTCTAATCTCATTATAAGGTTTAATTTTCCACAAGCTATCCGATACATAAGCGTATGAATCAATAAACTTATTTGTAATATGATCATAACCACTAAATGCTGAGGATAAAGTAATACTGGCTTCATTTCTAGAAATATCACCATCATTTTTCCATTTTATCGATGTAAGTATAGAATCCTTTTCAACTAAACCCATCACACTAAAATTATCAAGAAATAAACTATCGTTTTGATAAATATTTGCTGCATCTATAATGATATTCAAATCGTTTTCATTAGCCTGACCATCAAAATTAAACGCTCGAACTTTCGTTCCATAAACATCAATAATAGGAGAATTTCCAGTTATAGAAAGGTTATGTTTTTCAGAATCATAATTACCATAAATAACGGTGTGGTCACTCATTTTTATTCCACCTAATAAAATCTTAGATAACAATTCACTATTATGAAACTCTACATTAAAACTAACATCATTAGAAAGATTTGTAATTTCATGTTCTTCATCAATTTGAGATGGAATATATCTTGTAAAGAATTGTTGAGCGTATTTACGCATCTCTTTAAAGCTAAATTTTCCTTTTAATTCCGCATCTAACAAATCAGATTTAACTATTATTTGTCTTTCTTGGTTATTTATTTTTGATTGAATTAGAACATTTTCAACCACAATCGAATCGACTTTATCATTGTATCTAGAATTAATGAACTCAACGTTACCGACTATATCATCAATTTTTTCGCCAATTAGATTCACTTTTAACTGAGTAGAAAACCTTGTTTTCAATTTACTTTTACCTGTAATAAAATTAAGCTTGCCCAATTTCGCATTTTCAATGTTCGATACAAATTTAATCTCAGGTTTCTCTTTACTTAAATCTACTTTCCCATCAAAATCAAAAGAAATATTTTCGTCATTAACAGCTAAAAATCCCGAGAAAATTTGATCTTTAAAGTTTCCTTTAACTTCTAAATTATTGTACTCATAATCTTTTACTAAAACTTGTTTTATTTCACCTAGAAGAGTGGCGTCAACATCTTTTTTAGAGAAACCCTCTCCATCAATATTTACATTCATAGTAATTCCGCCAAGTTCTTTTTGAACTTCAAAGAACTTTCCTAAATCAAAATTATTAGTTATTACATTTCCTTTATATTTGGGTTTGCCTTTGCCAATCTTAATTGAAAGATCAGTTGTGATTTTTCCCAACTTAGTTTTAAGCTCTCCATAAGTTACAAAATCATGATAAAAACCAGTAAAGTTCCCTTTAAACCTAATTGTACCTAAGTGCCTAAAATTGTCTGGTAATTTTATAAAATTTCCATTTGAAAATGGAAACAAGGGAATAGATTCAATTTTAGACTTTGTCGTTATGAGTTCCTTAACCTTAATATACATAAACATATCATTAGCATTTGGCAATCCCGAGATATCTGCACTCCCTCTAAAACGTGTTCCATCATCTATCAATATAGATAAATTTCTTCCTTTTAAGTTATCAATAGTTCCATTTATTTCACCTTCAAAATCTAATGACCTATCTAAACAATCTAATACTGGAGCAAAAAAATAGATATCTTTAAAATCTACTTTAGTACTCTTAAAATAAGAGTTGATTCTAACATCTTCTATAAAGTTTGATAAATCCTTATAAGTATTTGTTAAAAAAGTAACATTTCCGTCCACTTTCGAGAATGGTGTTTTAATATTTAAATGCTGGGTAATTATACCTGTTGAATTTACGTTAACATCGGATGTAAATTCATCTACCTGAAATCCACTTTGCTCAAAGAAATTTAATTGTTTTATTTTACAATCAACTCCTTTACTTATAAAGCTTATATCACTTATTAATAAATCTAAATAAGAAATTGCAATATGCTTGTAATCCACTCCATACTCTAACTTTTTAAAATGCTGATCATCATAGTTAAACCTTGTATTATTTAAAATAACATTATTCATGTCAAAATACCAACTACTTTTAGTCGAATCAGTAGTTGCAAAATGATCAATAATAAATTTAAGGTTATTTGTTTGTTCATTCTTGTATTTCTGCAAGTTAAAGAATGTGTTATTCAATTCTATTTCATCTAAAACTATCCTCTTTTTTTTATATGAAAACTCAGCAATATCTACACTCAATCGTGATGCAAATAACAAGGTATCTTGATGAAGATCCTCTATGTAAAGATCATTAATGATAAGGTTGTTAGACAACGTAACATCAATTTTTCCTACTGTTATAGTTGTATTCAGCTTTTTAGATAGAGAACTTAAATACGTCTTAACCAAAACTGTTTGAAAAGAAGCATTGTATGAAGCCAAAGAACCAACTCCTGTTAAAATCAAGAGAAACAATAATAGTGCAATTAATATTTTGTTTCTTTTTTTAATAGCTTTGTTCTTTATAGACTAATCCGGTAAAATTAAGCTTAATGCAGCAATCTCCCATAATTATTTTAGGCATAGAATCTTCTTGTGATGATACTTCTGCCGCCATTATAAAAGAAGGCAAAATCCTTGCCAATATTGTTGCTAATCAAGATGTACATGAAGCCTATGGAGGAGTGGTTCCAGAACTTGCATCAAGAGCACATCAACAGAACATTATTCCCGTTGTTAATGAAGCTATTAAAAAGGCTGGAATTTCTAAAGAACAGATTAGTGCGGTCGCATTTACTAACGGACCCGGCCTTTTAGGCTCATTGTTAGTTGGGAGTTCTTTTGCAAAGGCTTTTGCTTTAGGAATGAACATTCCACTTATTGAGGTAAACCATATGCATGGACATATTTTAGCCCATTTTATTGAAGAAAAGGATGGCTCTAAAAACCAACCTAATTTCCCTTTTTTATGTTTGACTGTAAGTGGTGGGCATACTCAAATTGTAAAAGTTTCTGATTATTTTAAAATGGAAGTTATAGGAGAGACAATTGATGATGCAGCAGGCGAAGCATTTGATAAAGTTTCTAAAATGCTAAGCTTACCATATCCTGGAGGGCCAGTTTTAGACAAAAAAGCTCAACTCGGAGATCCTAATAAATTCAAATTTACACACCCTAAAGTCCCCGGATTAAATTATAGTTTTAGTGGATTAAAAACGTCTGTTCTTTATTTTTTAAAAAAAGAAATTAAAATTAATCCAAACTTTATTAACGAAAATCTAAATGACATTTGTGCTTCTGTACAAAAAACAATAGTGGATGTTTTAATGATTGAATTAAAAAAAGCTATTACTGAAACTGGCATTAAAAATATAGCTATTGCAGGTGGCGTTTCAGCGAACTCTGAATTAAGAAAACGCTTAGCATCGTTTAGCTCAAACCATAATGTTTTTGTTCCAAAATTCGAATACTGCACAGATAACGCTGCAATGATAGCAATTACTGGTTATTACAAGTTTATAGAACAAGAATTTACAGACCAAAGAATTACGCCAAATGCTAGAATGAAAGTCTGATTCAATTTTTAGTGTAGTTTAATTACTGTAAAACTGAAAATCCAATGCCTCCTTTATCTTTATATTTAAAAGATTTTTATGAAAAATCACCGATAAATTCTTGTATTTTTATAAGTATAATATACTACTCTATACTTTTACAATTATGAAATACAGGGCAACCTCATATTTAAGAACCAGAATGATTACGATTGAACTAGATAGATCGGTTCTTTTTTTTCGTCAGAACTAAGATACACTTGATTCTTATTAAAAAAGAGAAATAACTTAACATCCAAACTAAAAAGCTCTTAACTCTAAGTCTTTATGAAACGATCTGAACACCTTCATCAACTTATTAAATCATTATCAAAGTCAGAAAAAAGAAGTTTTAAGCTTTATGCAAATAGGCATACAATTGGGGAGAAAAACAATTACATTCAATTGTTTGATGCCATTGATAAACAAGAAGAATATGATGAAGCAATTCTTATCAAAAAACTAAAGGATGAAAAATTAACCAACAATTTATCTTCCGTTAAGGTTCAACTATATAATCTAATTCTTAAAAACCTTAGACAGTACAATCCTACAAATAAAACAACATATGAATTAAGAATGCAAATGGATTATATTGATATCCTTTTTGAAAAAGGATTATACAATCAATGTAAAAAAGTACTAAAAAAAGCCCAAGAAACAGCTCGTAAATACGAGAAGTATATAATAATTGATGCTCTTTCTATTTATGAATACGAAATTGCAATTAAGGAATCTAATTTTGATGATATTCAGAACTATATAAATATAACTTTTCCTGAGGTTAAGAAAATTAGAAATACAAATGAAATACTGGCAGAATATGAATATTTATTGGCAAGTATTAAATTATTAGCATTAAAAAGTAATCGAACTGGTCTTACGATTGATAAAAGTAAATTTGAAAAACTTGTTCAGCATGAATTACTAAAAGCAGATGTAAACTCTCAACCCTATAGATGCCAAATAGATCATCACACTATTTGGGGGTATTACTATAATGTAATGGGTGGTCAAGAAAAAACTTATTTTCATAGAAAAAAAGTTTTAGATCTCATTGAAGAAAACCCTAATGAAATGTCTGAATATCCAAAAGAATGGATATTCCATGCAAGAAATTTATTAGGAGGCCTAGGTCGCTTTAAAATGTTTGAAGAATTTGATATTGAACAACACCGGATTAGAGGGATTATTGATAAAATTTCTGAAACAAAGAAAACTCAAAATTTAAATGCTGAAATCTATAACACGATCTACAATGTTAAACTTGACATGGATATCGATCGAGGTTTATTTAAACAATCTTCAACCTACGCTAAAGAAGCTCAAATCCACTTTAAAACTTATGAAAATCAAATTGATTTAAATTCCCAAATGGTTATCTACTTCAACTTTAGCTATGCTTACCTTGGTAATGGAGAATATCAAAAAGCATTGTTATGGGTTAATAAATTAATTAACAATAATTACGGAAATGTGCGAATGGACGCTCAATGTATGTCTAGAATAATGAATATTGTAATCCATTATGAGTTGGGCAATTATGAAATAATATCTTCTCTAATAAGATCTACTAATCGCTTTCTTGTAAAAGTTGATCGAAAGTTTGAATTTGAAACTTCATTTTTGAAATTTGCTAACAAACATTTTCAAAATAAATATTATCCTGAACAACAAAATTCATTTCAAAATGAAATAGATAACCTTACTAAAATAGCAAAAAATCCTTTTGAAAAAAAGGGGATTGAGTTTTTTGATGTAATAAGTTGGTTAAAAACAAAAACAGAAAACAAAACAATGGAAGAAATTATAAGCAGAAAAGTTACAAAAGAAAGATTTCACAGAGGAATCATGTAATAACTTTATCCTCCTACAGATTTCTTTATTTCATTCAACTTCATTAAAGCCTCAACAGGTGTTAGAGTATTAATGTCAATATTAATCAATTCCTCTTTTATCTGCTCTAAAACAGGGTCATCTAATTGAAAAAAGCTCAATTGCATATCATCAACATCAATTGCCGTTTTAACTTTTTTAGATGAACCACTTCCAACATGAGAATTCTCTAATTGTTTTAAAACCTCATTAGCCCGATTAATCATTTTATTGGGCATCCCTGCCATCTTAGCCACATGTATACCAAAACTATGATTACTGCCTCCTTGAACTAATTTTCTTAAAAAAATAATTTTATTTTTAATTTCTTTAACCGAAACGTTATAGTTTTTAATCCGCTTAAAACTATTGGTCATATCATTTAACTCATGATAATGTGTAGCAAATAATGTTTTTGCTTTTGAATTAGGGTGCTCATGTAAATATTCGGCAATGCTCCATGCAATAGAAATCCCATCATAAGTGCTAGTCCCTCTTCCAATTTCATCTAATAGAATCAGACTTCTATCAGAAAGATTGTTTAAGATACTTGCCGTTTCATTCATTTCTACCATAAAAGTAGATTCTCCTTGCGAAATATTATCAGATGCACCCACTCTAGTAAATATTTTATCAACCACTCCAATTTTAGCACTTTTAGCAGGAACAAAACATCCAATTTGAGCCAATAAAGTAATTAATGCAGTTTGTCTTAATAATGCAGATTTACCACTCATATTAGGCCCAGTAATCATAATTATTTGTTGAGTGCTATCATCTAGATAAACATCATTAGAAACATATTCATCCCCAATTGCTAATTGTTGTTCTATAACAGGATGCCTTCCATCCTTAATATCAATAACTTTAGAATCATTTATTTCTGGTCTGATATAATTATGAGCGATAGCTAATGTTGCAAAAGATAATAGGCAATCTAATTGAGCTATTAAAGCTGCATTTAACTGAACTGGAACGATATAATCCGCCAACTCCATCACCAAATCATTGAAAATTTGAGTTTCTAATTGAAGTATTTTTTCATCTGCTCCTAAAATTTTTGATTCATACTCTTTTAATTCTTCTGTAATGTAACGCTCTGCCTGAGTCAGCGTTTGTTTTCTATGCCAATCTTCAGGAACTTTATCTTTATGAGTATTCCTAACTTCAATGTAATATCCAAAAACATTATTAAACCCAATTTTTAAACTAGGAATACCTGTATTTTCGATTTCACGCTCTTGTATTTGAACTAAGGCATCTTTACCAGAATTTAATATCAAACGTAAATCATCTAACTCTTCAGAAACACCACCATTAACAACATTTCCTTTTTGAACTGCAACTGGAGGATCCACCTGAACAACTCTATTGATCTTATCCTTAATTAATTCACACGGACTTAAACGCTCCCCTATCTTGTTAAGCGCTTCATTTTTTGAAGATGAGCATAAATTCTTTATTGGATCAATAACAGTTAGAGCTCTTTTCAATTGAATAACTTCTCTTGGGTTTATTCTGGCAGTAGCTACCTTAGAGATTAAACGCTCTAAATCTCCTATTTCCTTAATATTAGATGATACGTTTCCTGATAACTCCTTATTTCCTGAAAATTCGGTAACGGCATCCAATCTATCATTAATAGGTTGAATATCTTTTAAGGGTAACGCTACCCATCTCTTTAACAAACGAGAACCCATTGGAGAAATGGTATGATCTAAAACATCAATTAACGTTTTTGCATTTTCATGTGGAGAATAAATTAATTCTAAATTTCGAATGGTAAAACGATCTAACCAAACATATCTGTCTTCTTCTATTCTAGAAATATTGGTAATGTGCTTCGTTTTGTTATGTTGAGTATCTGACAAGTAATGTAAAGCAGCTCCAGCTGCACATATTGCCGAGCTTAAACCTTCTATTCCAAAACCTTTTAAACTACTTGTTTCAAATTGTTTATTGAGAGTTTCAGTACCAAAATCTTCAGTAAAAGCCCAATCATCTAAACAGAAAGTGTAAAATTGATTTCCAAAATTTTCTTTAAATTGTTTTTGCTTGTTACGTTGAAAAAGAACTTCCGTTGGTTTAAAACCAGACAAAAGTTTATCAATATATTCCAAGCTCCCTTCACCTACCAAAAACTCACCTGTTGAAACATCTAAAAAAGCAACACCACATTTTTTTTTATCAAAATGAATAGCTGCCAAAAAATTATTTGACTTATGGTCTAAAATTTGATCGTTTAAAGTAACCCCAGGTGTTACCAATTCAGTGACACCTCTTTTAACTATTTTCTTTTCTTTACTTGGAGCCTCTAGCTGATCACATATTGCAACTCTTAATCCTGAACGAACTAATTTAGGTAAATAGGTGTTTAATGAATGATGAGGAAATCCAGCTAATTCTAATTTGGATCCACCATTATTTCTAGCGGTTAAGGTAATTCCTAAAATGTTTGCTGCTTTAATC
The DNA here is from genome assembly GCA_913048175.1 of uncultured Flavobacteriales bacterium. Lineage (GTDB taxonomy): Bacteria > Bacteroidota > Bacteroidia > Flavobacteriales_E > Vicingaceae. The sequence continues at coordinate 12,468 of CAJWVX010000086.1, forward strand.
GCATCCTGTCCAAAAGTTTCATAAAAATCACCTATTCTAAACAACAACATAGCATCAGGATATTTCGCCTTAATACCATTATATTGCTTCATTAATGGAGTTTCTTTGTCTTTTTCTTTTGCCAACTTTGAATTGATTATTTATTATTAAATAATTACTGTTAAATGCCGTACAAACATAGTTGAATGGATAAAAAAAAGCCAAAATCAAATCACTTAGTTATAAACAGAAAGTGTAAAGTTGTTAATAGAGTATTAGCATCAAATACACGAATAATAAAACGAATTTCTTTGTAGTTTTGGTAATCAAAACTGACTATTCAGTAAATAGTAAATAATCATTTTTCAATATTCAATATTCAATTAAAAAGATGAACAGAAAGTTAAGAAACGAAGAACTAGATAGAATTTCTATTGATGAATTTAAGTCAACAGAAAAAACACCAATCATTATTGTTTTAGATAACATTAGGAGTTTAAACAATATTGGATCTGTATTTAGAACTGCTGATGCCTTCTTAATTGAAGCTATTTACCTCTGTGGAATAACTGCTCAACCACCCCATAGAGAAATTCAAAAAACAGCATTAGGCGCTACCGAATCTGTAAGCTGGAAACACTTTGAATCAACATCTGAAGCTATTAAAGTATTAAAAGATAAAAACTTTAAAATAGCTGCAATTGAACAAGCTGAAAACAGCATAATGCTGAATGAATTCAGTTTAACTAAAAAAGAAAAAATGGCGGTTATATTTGGAAACGAAGTAAAGGGCGTTGAACAAGAAGCTATTAATTTAAGTGATGTAGTTATTGAGATTCCTCAACACGGAACAAAACACTCTCTAAATATTTCTGTTAGTACAGGAATTGTTATTTGGGATCTGTTTAAGAAATTTCAATTCTTCTCTTAAAGAACTATTCAATATTATCTACTTTAAATACGATTTCACCTCTTCAACATCAAATAAATCGCCAAACCACTTCTTTTTAATTACTCCATCTTCTAAATAAACAATCGCAGGTAACCTTCCTCCACTATATTTAAAAAATTCATCCCCCTCAATCCAAATAATAGGGAAATCAGAATCAGATTTATCCACGAATTCATTTAAACTTTGATCTGTTTTTGCTCCAATAACATAATAAAGATTATGTACATCTTGCCCTTTACTTATAGAAGAAAATATCCTTGACGCGTTCAAACAATGCGAACAGGAATTACTAAAGAAGGCAATCATTTTTTTTCCTTTTGAAAAATCAACTTTTTTGTCCATTTGATATAAAGCCGGCAAAGTGGAATAGTCTACTTTCTCATTAACTTCAATACCTTGTAAATTGTGCAAACCAACTCTGTTTAATAAAAAAACAGAAGAAAATGCTAATATTAGAAAAACAAAAGGTAGATATTTAAATACCCCGTTAATATGATATCTCCTTTTAATAAATAATAACAAAACTATTAAAGCAATATTTTTGATGATTGACTCTATAGGAGTAAGTGACAAAAAACTACCAAAGCAACCACAATCTACATTATTACCAACAGTAGTTAACAAGAAGAACAAATACGCTGTAAATAGCACTAAAGATGCTAAAGCTAATTTATAAATAAAATCTTTAAACCATGTATCAAAAATAATAGAGAGTCCTAAAAAAAATTCGAACGCAATTATAAAACGAGCAATAAATGGTGCAAATAAAAAATTAGAAATGCCTAAGTCAACAAAAATAATTTCGAAAGGTTCTATTGGAAAAATTTTGACTATACCTGATAAAACAAAAGTAAAACCAACAATAATTCGTAATATGTTATTCAATATAGTCATAATAAAAAAAGGTTACAAACTTAGCTTTTTAAAATTCGAAACAAACTGTAATTACACTAATTTACAATTACCAATAGCTTGACAAACAATTGGAAACAAAAAAAGCTACCCAAGGGTAGCTTTTTAATAATATAAATTAACTACTATTTTAATTCACATCCAGTTCCAAGTTTACAAATAGTTTCAAACTGATCTTGAGTTAGCTCAATAGTAGCATCTTTGTTAGCTTCGTCTAATGAGGTAGAAGTAGTAGTTCCGTCTACCGTACATTCACAATCAGTTTTTTTACTACAAGATGTAAATACTAACCCGCCAACAATTACTACAAATAATAATACTTTTTTCATAAAAATAATTTTTTAATTAATTAATTATTAGCAAGATATAAAAAAAATTGAGCTTACAATAAAAAGTTCTA
>CAJWVX010000087.1 GCA_913048175.1 uncultured Flavobacteriales bacterium
ACCATAAACGAAACACCATAAATAGTATCAGGACGAGTTGTAAATACTTCAATTTTCTCTTCAAAATCATGGATATCAAAACGCACACTTGCCCCTTGAGATTTTCCAATCCAATTTCTTTGTATGTCTTTAATAGAATCTGTCCAATCTACCGTATCTAAATCTTTTAATAAACGTTCTGCATAAGCAGTAATTCGCATACTCCATTGACGCATTAACTTTTGCTCAACAGGATGTCCACCTCTTTCAGAAACGCCATTCTTAATTTCATCATTGGCTAAAACAGTTCCTAAAGCAGAGCACCAGTTTACCCAAGTATCAGATAAATAAGCCAAACGATAATTTAATAACATCGCTTGCTGTTCTTCTTCGCTCCATCCATCCCAATCTGAAGCAGAAAAAGTTTCATCAAAATCGGTAGCAGCTTTTACATTGCTATTTCCTTCAGCTTTAAATTTTTCAATTAAAGTATCAACTCTTTCTGCTTTATTAGTTTCGTTGTTGTACCACGAGTTAAATATTTGTTTAAATATCCACTGTGTCCATTTGTAGTAATTCGGTTCAGAAGTTCTTATTTCTCTATCCCAATCAAACGAAAATCCAATTTTATCCAATTGCTTTCTATAACCAGCAATTACATTTCCATCTTTATCAGTACCACCTTCAATATTTGTTTTGGTAGTCACCGCAGGGTGTTGTCCTGTTTGTATAGCGTATTGCTCAGCAGGTAATCCAAAAGAATCGTAACCCATTGGATGCAATACATTAAAGCCGCAAAGCCTTTTGTAACGGGCATATACATCAGATGCAATATATCCTAAAGGATGACCAACATGTAAGCCAGCACCAGACGGATAAGGGAACATATCTAACGCGTAAAACTTTGGTTTTACACTGTTATCTTCAGCAGCAAAAGTTTTTTTGTCTGCCCACTCTTTTTGCCACTCTTCTTCTATTCTATTAAAATCGTATTGCATCGTTTACATCTTTAAATTTAAACCAACTCCCTTGAGGGAGGATTGAGTAGGGTTGATTATCGTCAATCCGCCTAAAGTCCAATCAAAGGGTTAAGTATTTTTTTTGTTAAGAAATAGACGTTTATAACGTAAATTTCTAATCCGCAATATTAACAATTATTAGCAGTATTTTTGAAGAATTAAGTTGTTAATCAAGGAGTTTAGTAATACTTTCGTGGTTGGTTGATTTAAGTTTAAGCTTTGTTTTTTAACTCATCACACAAGACCCTGAACCCAGAACTAATAAAATGTCAAAACCAGAAAATAAACGTTCAAAAAGAAGATTAAGATCTTCTTACCTTACTACGATAATTAGTATATCGTTAGTATTGTTTATGTTAGGAATGTTAGGTCTTATTATTTTAAACGCCCAACAAATTTCTAACCATGTAAAAGAGAATATTGGTTTTTCTATTATTCTAAATAAAGATGTAAAACAACAAGAGGTTAAACATATTAAGGATTTATTGGATACGGAACCTTTTGTTAAGCAAACCGACTTTATTGATCCTGATGAGGCTGCAGAAGAGTTTCAGGAAGCATTAGGTGAGGAATTTGTTAAGTTTATTGGAGAAAACCCTTTGTTGCCTTCTATCGATGTAAAGCTAAATGCGGCTTATGCTAATCCTGATAGCTTAGCTAATATTGAAGCGAATCTTTTAGAAAATACAAAAATTAAAGAAGTGTTTTATCAGGCAGATTTAGTTGATGCAGTAAATACTAATATGAAAAAAATTAGTTTTTATTTGTTAGGATTTAGTGTGCTATTATTGATAATTGCAATGGCATTAATTAATAACACAATTAGATTATCAATTTACTCTAAACGATTTTTAATTAAAACTATGCAGCTTGTAGGAGCAAGACATTCTTTTATTAGAAGGCCTTTTGTGATGCAAGGAATAGGTAATGGAATTGTTGCCGCTTTTATAGCAATAGGTTTAATCGTTACTTTCTTATATTATTTACAACAACAATTTCCTGAGCTAATAGATTTTAAGAATATAGAACTTTATGGAGCACTATTTCTTGTCGTAATTATTTTAGGAATTATTATATCATGGATTTCTACTAATTTAGCAGTCCGAAAATATTTACGAATAGAGTCGGGAGATTTGTATTGATAAATTGTTTGCTGTTTTAAGATTGGAGCTTTTATTCTTCAAACTTCAAACTTCAGACTTCAAACTTTAATATTATGAGCGATAACAACGAAAATAAATTGAATCAAGACTTTGCCTTTGGTAAAGAAAATTATATTTTAATTGCAGTAGGTACAGGTTTAGCAATTATCGGATATTTTTTAATGTCGGGTGGTGGCTCTGAAGATCCTGCAGTTTTTAGCGAAGAGTTATTTAATGCTAGAAGAATGTATGTTGCACCACTTATGATATTAGCTGGTTTAGGCGTTGTTGGATGGGGTGTTTTAAAGAAGTCTAAAGAGTAATCATTCAGTAATTTATTTTGAATTATGAGGATTCATAATTCAACATTTACAATTAAACACTTCTATGTTTGAAGCAATAATTTTAGGTATTATACAGGGGCTAACTGAGTTTTTACCTGTAAGTAGTAGTGGCCATTTAGAATTGGCTAAAGTTATTTTGGGTGATGATTCTTTACCTGAAGAAAGTATGTTAATGACTGTTGTTTTACACGGAGCAACAGCTTTAAGTACCATTGTTTTTTTTAGAAAAGACATTTTAGAGTTATTTAAAGGTTTATTTCAGTTTACAAATAACGAGGAGTTTAAATTTTCATTAAATATTGTTATCTCAATGATTCCGGCAGCTGTTGTTGGTGTTTTATTTGATGATGAAATAGAAGCGTTTTTTGGAGGTAAAGTACTATTGGTTGGTTCAATGTTGTTGATTACTGCGGTGCTTTTAATTTTAGCAGATAAAGCAAAAAACACAGAGAAAAAAGTAGGAATTAAAGAGGCTATTATTATTGGTGTTTCTCAAGCAATTGCTATTATGCCAGGAATATCTCGTTCTGGAGCTACAATTTCAACATCAGTTATGTTGGGGGTTGATAGAGAAAAAGCAGCGAGATTTTCATTCTTAATGGTTGTACCTTTGATAATGGGTAAAATAGCTAAAGATGTTTTAGATGGAGCTTTTGATGTGATTGATGGTTCTATGCTTAATTACGGAGCTGGTTTTATTGCGGCTTTCTTAACAGGTATTTTAGCCTGTACTTGGATGATTAAATTGGTAAAGAAAAGTAAATTAAAGTACTTTGCTTATTACTGTTTAGTTGTTGGACTTGTTGCTATTGTTTATTCTGTTGTTTAACAGACTTGTCATTCCGATTGGAGTGTAACGGAATAGAGGAGTCTATTAACAATACGGCTGTAAATTTACAAGATCCCTCGAAGCTTTTTATTCTGCAAAACCTGTTCAGTCTGATAATCTAGTCTTTTGATAATAAATAAATAATGGAAACATCTCAAAATAAATTTCTAACAGGGCAAATAATCCTTATCGATAAACCATTAACATGGACATCTTTTGATGTAGTTAACAAGGTGCGTTGGTTAATCAAGCAAGAAATCAAAGTTAAAAAGATTAAAGTTGGTCATGCAGGAACGTTAGATCCTTTGGCAACTGGCTTGTTAATTCTTTGCACAGGAAAGCTTACTAAGCAGATTGATGACATTCAAACGCAAGAAAAGGAGTACACTGGGGTAATTACTTTAGGTGCTACAACTGCTTGTTATGATTTAGAAAAAGAGATAGATATAGAATATCCAACGGAGCATATTACTGAAGCAATCATTAAAGAGACAGCGCTGAGCTTTATTGGAGAACAAGATCAGGTTGCTCCAATTCATTCAGCTAAAAAGATTGATGGGAAACGGGCTTACGAATATGCCCGTGAGGGAGAGACCGTTGTTATTAAATCAAACACAATCAATATCAAAGAGTTTGATGTTGAAATTTGTGATACTCCGATAAATGAAATGCTTGAAGATTCTAAAATCAATCAAGAGGCTCCTTATCAAAAAGGAATTCATGTAAAGTTTAGAATTGTTTGTACTAAAGGAACATACATTAGAGCTATTGCTCGCGATTTTGGAGAAAAATTAAATTCTGGAGGTCACCTTTCTGTTTTAAGAAGAACAAAGATAGGGGAACACAAGATTGAGGATGCAGTTAAGATAGAAGATATTTCTTCTATCTTTTAAAGTCTTGTCAACTGAGTGATTTCTTTACTTAAGTGAGGAAAAATATCAATTAGTTCTTTTCGTGATGGCAAAATAAAATCATCAAAATCGAAACCAGGAGCAACTGTACAACCAGTTAGAGCATAGTTTTTTTCTTTATTTACTGTAACAGCAAACCACCATTCTCCTTTTACAACATATTGAGGGACTTCTCCATTTACAATGTCGTTTCCCAAAACTACAGTGCTGTATTCTCCTTCTGGGCTAATTAGGTGTATTGTAATGCTTGAACCTAGGTAGAAGTGCCAAAACTCTTCTTGATGTATTTTGTGCCAAGCAGAAAAGGACTCTGAAGTAATTACAAAATAAATGCAAGTAGAGTAATTTCTTTCTCCAGAATAAACTTCCGAAAGGCTATCTCTTTTTATAAAACCTTCACTTCTGTAAGTCTCTTTAAAAAAACCGCCCTCAGGATGTGGGGTTAAATCAAGTTTTGAAATTATTTCTTTTAATTGTGGTATATTTTCCATGTGTTTACTCTCCCAATAATTTAAACAGCTCATCCAATTTTGGAGTCAAAATCACTTCAATTCTTCTGTTCTTTTTTCTTCCGTCAGCAGTGTTCGTAACATCTAGTGGTAAAAACTCACCTCTACCTGCCGCAGTTAACCTTTTTGGGTTTACATCACTATTGTTTGTAATTATTTTAACTACTGAAGTTGCTCTTTTAACAGATAAATCCCAATTGTCAGCAATAATCCCTTTTCCATTTAAAGGTACGTTATCTGTGTGGCCTTCAACTACAATGTCAATATCTGAGCTTGTTTCTAAAGCTTTCGCTAATTTTTTTAAAACGTTAGTTCCTTCAGGTCCAACCATATATTTTCCAGAAGCAAACAATAGACTCTCATCTAGAGAAACATAAACCTTTCCATTTTTTTGTTCGATAGTAAGTCCGTTGTTTTCAAATCCAAGTAAAGCATTTTTAACTTTATTTTTAAGATTAGTTAAAGCTTCATCCTTTTTGTTGATAATTGCTTCTAGCTCATTAACACGTTTTTCGCGAGCTGCTAAATCTGTTGAAAGTTGTTGTAATTCTGTTTCTTTTTTAAGTAAAGATGTTTCTAAAGTTCTTAAAGCATCCTCTTGTGCTTGAAGCTCTTCTTGAGTTTTTTGCAATTGAGTCATGAGCTGAGCAGTTGCTGTTTTGTTTCCCGATAACAACTCTTTGTTTTTATCCAACAGCAATTGATATGTGCTGTTAATGTTTTCGTAATTCTTTCTCATTAGCTTGTGCGAGTTCTCTAACAATGCTAAATCTTGCTTTAAGGCTGTTTTTTTCTTTTTTAACTCTTCCATAAAGGAACTGAGTTCTTTGTTTTCTTCTTCTAAATTTTGATTAAGTGTTTTTAATGCATCCACTTGATCTTTGCAGGCATCTTGTCGAGCTTTTAATTCTTCATATTTTCTGGCTGGCACGCAAGAAAAAAGTGTTCCTACTATTAAAACATATGCAATATGTTGTTTTTTTAATTTCATGTTGTTCATTTTATAAGCAATAGTATCCTTTAAAATTTCAGTATTAACTGGGGTTGGAGCTTATTTATAAACAGGCCATTATTAAAAACAATGACTAGATTAAAAAAAGTTTATGTTTTTTTGCAGTATTGAATAAATTCTTATCTTTGCGAACTTTCAAATTTATGGGCAGCTACTGTGTTGAGAAATTTAAGTGAGTATAATATTAAGTTTGAAGGGTTAAAGCAGGGAATTCATTTTTTCGAATTTACTGTGGATAATGCGTTCTTTGAGGAATTTGATTCTTTTGAATTTGAAAAATCTACTATTAACGTAGAATTAGAATTTAAAAAGCAATCAACAATGTTGGTGCTAATGTTTACGTTTGCAGGTTCAATAACTGTTCCTTGCGATAGATGTTTAGATGATGTTGAAGTTGATGTTGATGGAGAGCAGAAATTAGTTGTAAAGTTTGGAAATGAAGAATATGACCAGACTGATGAAATTTTGATTTTGCCAATACATGAATATGAGCTCAACGTAGCCAAATATATTTACGAGTTTATAAACGTAAATCTTCCTCAAAAAAGAATACATTTTGAAGGTTTGTGCAATCAAGAAGTGATTGACGAATTAGAAAAAATAGAGCAAAAAAATGAAATAGACGATGATCCGAGATGGTCTTCGCTAAAAGATATTAATTTGAATAAAAATAAATAAAAATGGCACATCCTAAACGAAGAACCTCAAATCAAAGAAGAGACAAAAGAAGAACTCATTATAAGGCAGTAGCACCTACATTGTCTAGTTGCTCTAACTGTAGTGCTCCAACATTATATCACAGAGTTTGTGGTGAGTGTGGATTCTATAGAGGAAAACAAGCAGTACAAAAAGAGATAGCTCTTTAGTATTTAGGTATTTAAAATGAAAAACAAGAACTTATTGGCTCCACATGTGAATCAATAAGTTTTTTGTTTTATATAGTATTCGATGCGATATAATTTATAACTTCGTTCGTTCATATTGCTAATAATGACCTATGAGTAAAACAACAGCAGCCATTACAGCGGTTCATGGATATGTTCCTGACTATGTTTTAGATAACAAAGAGTTAGAGACAATGATTGAAACCACTGACGAGTGGATTACTAGTAGAACCGGAATTAAGGAGCGAAGAATCCTTAAAGGAGAAGGAAATGGATCCTCTGTTATGGGAGCAGAAGCTGTAAAAGGATTGTGCAAAAAAAGAGGTATTTCTCCAGAAGAAATTGATCTTATTATTTGTTGCACCGTTACTGCTGATCATATTTTTCCTGCTACAGCAAATATTATTTCAGATAAAATAGGGGCAACTAATGCTTTTGGTTTTGATTTAAATGCAGCTTGTTCAGGGTTTCTTTATGGAGTAGTTACAGGTTCAAAATTTATTGAGTCTGGATCACACAAAAAAGTTATTGTTGTTGGTGTAGATAAAATGTCAAGCATTATAGATTATGAAGATAGAGCTACGTGTATCATTTTTGGTGATGGAGGTGGGGCTGTTTTGTTAGAGCCAAATGAAGAAGGTTTGGGTATACAAGATTCCATTTTAAAAAGTGATGGTTCTGGAGCTCAATTCTTAAATCAAAAAGCTGGCGGTTCTGCTTATCCTCCAACGCATGAAACTATTGATGCTAAAGAGCATTATGCAAGACAAGATGGTAAAACAGTATTTAAATTTGCTGTTACCAATATGGCTGATGTTTCTGCAGAAATAATGGAGAAAAATAACTTAACAAGTGATGATATTGCATGGTTAGTTCCACATCAAGCAAATAAGAGAATTATAGATGCTACGGCAAGAAGAATGGGTGTAAGCGATGAGAAAGTTATGCTTAACATTCATAAGTATGGAAATACAACTTCAGGAACAATTCCGCTTTGTTTATGGGAATACGAAAGTCAACTTAAAAAAGGAGATAACATTGTTTTAGCTGCTTTTGGAGGAGGATTTACGTGGGGATCAATTTATTTAAAATGGGCTTATAATTCTTAAGTCTAAACAATTATAGAAAATAATATTACAAGATATAAAATCAAATAATTATGAAGCCATCAGAAATTCAAGATTTAATAAAATTTGTTGCGAAATCTGGCGTAAGTGAAGTAGAAATTGAAGATAAAGATTTTAAAATCACAATAAAAACACCACCGCATAAAAAAGGAAAATTTATTGTAGATACTCCTTCAGTTGTTCAAATGCAAGCTCCTATAGGAGCGTCTGTAATGGCAGCACCTGCACAAGAGTTTGCTGCTCCAACAACTGTTGTTGAAGTTCCTGTAAGTGAAGAGTCAGACGACTCTAAATACATTGCAATAAAATCTCCAATGATTGGAACGTTCTATAGAAGACCATCTCCTGATAAAGCTAACTTTGTAAGTGTTGGTGATGATGTTTCTGAAGATACAGTTGTTTGTATGATTGAGGCAATGAAGTTATTCAATGAGATTGAATCAGAAATTACAGGTAAAATTGTAAAAATTCTTCTTGATGACGGTTCTCCAGTAGAGTACGATCAGCCATTATTTTTGGTAGATCCATCATAGTAGAGTAAGAATTTTAAAAATAAACAAATTCCAGACGAGAAGTCTTGAGATTTGATTTCTAATATTTTAATTTTTTTTAATGAAGATGTTTAAAAAAATATTGATAGCGAATAGAGGAGAAATTGCTTTAAGAGTAATAAGAACCTGTAAGGAAATGGGCATAAGGACTGTTGCTGTTTACTCTACCGCGGATAAAGATAGTTTACATGTAAGATTTGCAGATGAAGCCGTTTGTATAGGGCCTCCAAAAAGTGCCGATTCTTACTTGAATATTCCTAATATTATTGCTGCTGCTGAAATTACAAATGCAGATGCTATTCACCCCGGATATGGATTTTTATCTGAAAATGCTAAGTTTTCAAGAATCTGTGAAGAGAATGGGATAAAATTTATTGGAGCTTCTCCAGAGATGATTGATGGTATGGGAGATAAGGCTTCGGCTAAAGCTACCATGGAAAAAGCAGGAGTACCTGTAGTTCCTGGATCTCCTGGATTAATAAAAGATTTAGAAGATGCGAAGAAAACAGCCAAAAAAGTTGTTTATCCAGTAATGATAAAAGCTACTGCCGGTGGTGGTGGTAAAGGTATGCGTGTTGTTTGGTGTGAGGATGAGATGGAGGGTCATTGGAACTCAGCAAGACAAGAATCACTTGCAGCATTTGGAAATAACGGAATGTATATGGAGAAATTCATAGAAGAACCTCGCCATATTGAAATTCAGATTGCAGGAGATAAATTCGGCAATGCGTGTCATATGTCTGAAAGAGATTGTTCTATTCAAAGAAGACATCAGAAATTAGTAGAAGAAACGCCTTCTCCATTTATGACAAAAGAGTTACGTAAAAGAATGGGAGGTGCTGCTGTAAAAGCCGCTAAAGCTGTTGCTTACGAAGGTGTTGGAACTGTTGAGTTTTTAGTAGATAAAAACAGAGACTTTTATTTTATGGAAATGAATACTCGTATTCAAGTAGAGCATACAATTACTGAAGAGGTAATAAACTTTGATTTGATAAAAGAGCAAATTAAATTAGCTGCCGGACATAAGATGTCAGGAAAAAATTACGAACCTACAATGCATTCTATGCAATGTAGAATTAACGCGGAGGATCCTTTTAATGATTTCAGACCTAGTCCTGGAGAAATAACAACGTATCATGAGCCAGGTGGACATGGTATAAGGATTGATACACATGTGTATGCTAATTATGTGATTCCTCCATATTATGATTCTATGATATCTAAACTTATTGTTGTTGCTCAAACAAGAGAAGAGGCAATGAAAAAGATGGAAAGAGCGTTAGATGAATATATTATAGAAGGAATAAAATCTACCATACCTTTTCATCAGCAATTATTACAAGATGAGAAGTTTAGAGCTGGAGATTTTACGACAAAATTTATGGAAACATTTGAAATAAAGAAAAATTAAGATTAATTTAGGCTAACTAAAAATTGATTATGGACAAGAATGTATATAAAGTATTAGTTCCTCACGACTTTACAGCTGTAGCTGATTGTGCTATGAACCATGCCGCGCAAATTGCTAATTCTTTTGATGGTGAAGTTCATTTACTACATGTTGTAGCAAAAGCTAAAGAAGTTGACGCAGTTAAAGAAAAGTTAACTTTAATTGCTGAAAAATCAGATGCTAAATTAGGGACAACAACTCGCGTAATTATTAGAATTGGAAATATTTTTGAGGATATAGGAGATGTTGCAAAAGAGATTGGTGCTGGGTTCATTGTTATGGGAACACATGGCGCTACTGGTATGCAGAAAATTATGGGAAGTCATGCATTAAAAGTTATATCACATTCGGAAGTTCCTTTTGTAATTGTTCAAAGCAAAAAACCAACTGAAACAGATACTTATGATGATATTGTTGTTCCAATTGATTATTCTGATGTAACAAAACAAAAACTAACAGTAGCTGCTAGTATTGCAACTCATTTTAATAGTAAGATTCACATTTTTGCTGAAAAGGAAAATGACGCATTTTTACAAACGAAACTGGATAGAGAATTAAGCTTTGCTAAAAAATATTTTTCTGAGAAAAGCGTGAGTTATGATATTGTTTTGGCTAACGAATCTGGAAGTTTTAAGAAACAGTTAATTCAGCATGCAGCTAAAATTAATGCAGATATGATTGTAATTGTTAATACAAGAAAAGGTGCTTTGTTACCAGAGTTTTTTGGGAGTGATGAGCAGGAGGTAATTGCAAATAGAGCAGAAATTCCAGTATTAATTACAAACCCTACACAGAAAATTGTTCCTGGTGGAGTAATGGGAAGTTAATCAATAATTCATAAAGAATACTTAAGTTCTAACAGTAACGTTAGGACTTTTTTTTTGATCAAAATATCTCACAATAAAATGTTTACATCATTTTGGGAGAAACGTTTTCAAAAACAATTTAACAAATACCTTTACGTAATTAATAGATCATCTAAAGAGTAGAATTATGAATTTTAGAATAGTAGGATTATTACTTTTAATAAATACAACTGCTTTTGCGCAACTCCATACATATAAATGGACAGATGGAACAAAGAAGGCTGAAGGAGTTGTTAAAGACGGAATGGAGCAGGGTAAATGGACTTTTTGGAGTATAGAAGGAGTTATACAACAAGAGGTAACTTATAAGGATGGTTTGTTTGAAGGAAAGTACACCAATTATAATGTTGCTGGGAAGAAGAAAGAGGAAGGAACTTTTGTTGGATCAAAAAAAGAAGGGGTTTGTACCATTTGGACAAGTGAAGGGGTTGTAGAAATGATTGGATACAACAAAAATGGATATCAAGATAGTTTATGGACTTTTTATTATCCATCAGGAAATAAAAAAGAAGAAGGTCATTTTAAAAGAGATGAACGAGTTGATCTTTGGAAAACATGGTATGATGATAAAGCGATTAAAAGTATAAGAGACTTTAAGTCTGAAGGGATTTATATGACTTCTTACTTTAGTGAAAACGGAAAAGAATTGGTAAAAGATGGTAATGGTAAATTCGTTGAATACCATCATAATAAAACGAAAAAAACAGAAGGGAATTATGAAAATGGAAGAAGAATGGGGTTGTGGTTATCTTTTGATGAAAATAGTAATCCAATTTCTTCAGAAAATTATGATAACGGAATAATGAATGGAGACTGTATTTATTATTGGAACGATACTGCAGAACCAAAATTAACTGGAAAAGTATTGAACGGAAAAAAGGATAACATGTGGAGCTATTATTACCCTAACGGAAAGAAGCTGAAAAAAACCTTGTTTAAAGAAGGGAAAAAAAATGGTAGAATGATGGAGTGGTTTGAAAATGGAAAGATTAGTGTTGAAGGCTATTTTACAAATGGAGAAAAACAAAGCCATTGGGCATTTTGGTTAGAAAATGGTAACAAAGATTTTGAAGGAGATTTTAAAGCAGGTTTAAGAGAAGGTTTATGGACTTTTTACAGCGAGAATTCGGGAGATAAAAGTTATGCAGGGATGTATAAAGAAGATAAGAGAAATGGGGAGTGGATATTTTTGTATCCAAACCAACAAGAATGGAAAAAAGGAAACTATTTAAATGATATAAAAAATGGTTTGTGGAGTTACTGGACTGAGGCTAAACAATTGATTATTCAAGGTGATTTTAAAAATGGTAAAGAGGATGGTGTATGGAAATCATGGTATGATGATGGAGCTAAAAAAGATATTGGGAATTTTACAAAAGGATTGATGGATGGATTCTGGGAGGGTTGGTTTATTGATGGTCAGCAAGATTATAAGGGAGAGTACCAAGAAGGTTTAAAAAGTGGTGTTTGGGAGCATTGGTATTTAAATGGACAGCAAGAATTGATAGATGCTTATGTTATTAAGGCTGAAGTGAAAAAGACTTACCTAAAAGATGGGCAAAACAAGTATGCTGAGTTTACTAATGAAAAATTAAGTTCTGTACAAGATGGCTTACATTACTCTTGGTATGAAAATGGACAGCCAAAAGATGAAGGGGCATATAAAAATAGCGTACAGGATGGAAAATGGACTTATTTTTATGACACGGGAAAAAAAATGTATGAACAAACTTTTGTAAACGGTAAGCAAGAAGGAAAAGTAACTTCTTGGTATGCCATAGGAACCTTACAAAGCGAAAAGAATTTTAAAAATAATAGATCACATGGTAAGTGGACTTTCTATGCAAAAAAAGCTGGAAAAGTAGTGAATGTAATGCACTTTAAAAATGGTGTTAAAGTGATGAAATAGCTTTTTGGCTATGAGTAATAGCGTTCCGCAGTGCGCTATTTCTTATAGCTACTCTTGTGTGCTGACTTTTTATTTTTATAATTTACTTGATTATGACCCATGAGCCATTCAAGCCCCAAAGTCCAATATAAGATACCTCCACTAATATTTGTGGGTCTATCGAACACATTAGGGTAATAATCGAGTCAAAAGTTAAGATAAATTGGATTGTAAAAGATATCCTTTTCTTCACGTAGATAATATAAGTATTCAAACTGTTCGTTTTTGATTAAGTTTTTAGTCAATCTGAAGGCGGCTTCAGTTCCAATTCCAAATATTGGATGTTTTTACCACTTTGTCTTGTTCCAGTAGATTCAGGGATATCAATATAATTAACGAGTTTGTTTAATTCTCCACTAATTAAAGGGTGCATCTTGAACCTGTCCTTATCTGAAGATGTTAAGTTTGATTGTCCAATGTTGCTAAGTATACTTTCGGAATTGCTTATCCAAAAATCAATTACTGCAACAGTTAAATTACCACATTCAAAGTTTGTGTAAATGTATCCTTTTTCATTTTTTTTGATGATAGAAAATAATCTTTGTCTGTTTTTATATCTGATAACAATTTATCATACTCGTTATTATAGAATTGTAACATTCGATTTTCTCTCACGGTTAGCAATCTGCTTTTTATGATCAGCTCTTCTGACATAGACAAAGAGAGTGTTGTATTTTCGAGTCTTTTGATTGTCAATGTGTCTCCACTTTTAACAGATTTGATTAAATCTTCGCGAAGTGAACAGGAGTGACCAATGTACTTTGAATAGTTGTCTGTTTTGATAGTAGTGTCCTTAGTCTGTTGACTATAGCTGTCAATACAGAACGCCAATACAGAAATGACAAGGATTACCGTATGGTTTATCAATTTATCTATAGCTATCATTATCTTTTTACAGTTGCGCATGCAACATACCCGCACTATGTGTTCCTTAAAGATAAGAGAAATAAAAAAAGCCTCACAATTGCGAGGCTTTTAATCAAAAAAAGTATGCTTAAGCTTTTATTTCTTCCATGTCAGCAATTAATTCACCTAGTTTATTATAGATTCTACCATAAACCAACTTTACATCAAAGTCATAAATTTTATCTCCAAATTTTATAAGTAATGCAGTAATTATTGTGATGGCTAGGATTCCGTATAGTGGTAATCCAAAAACTAATAATGTATTAGGGTAATTGGAAACAATTTCTGCTACCAAGTTTTCTCCTGGAATTGATCCACCGAACTCACCTAGCCAAAACCCTAGTATTATTGACAAGAAAAACGTGGGGTACATAAATTTAGCAAACTTTCTGTTCATTGACACTTGCTCCTTCATCCACTTATCAAATGATTTTAAGTAATGAAAGCTATTTACAGTTTTGTCAATTTTTCCCAACTCTTTCCAAGCCTTATAATTGACCATAGCCAATAAATTTAGTATTAAAAATAGGAATAATCCTAAGTATGGTATTTCGTTCCAATAGGTAAATGCTACTGCAAAAAATGCACCTATAACTAGTGCTATTAAGTTTCTTCTAAACATATTATTAAACTTGTCAATAACGTGTGTAGATTTTTGATTGTAAAGGTCATTAAGTTTTGGAGCAACAAGTGCTTCACTTTTTAAAAAACCTTGTTTCCATATTGATTCAATTGATTTTTCCATCTAATAATTTTTTTAAGCGTTCTTTAATTCGTTTAATTCTTACACCAATATTGTTTGGATTGGTGCCAATAATTTCTGCAATTTCTTGATAAGACTTTTCTTCTAGATAAAGTAAAATGACTGCTCTATCAACTTCAGACAAATGCTTAATAGCATTATAAAGTTGATTTAAAGACTCATCAGCAAACGCTCGACTATCTTCTGTTACTTCGGCCGGTAAAGTGTCAGAAACGAAATGCTTAGGATCATTTTTGTTTTTCTTTAATAAAGTCAAACATACATTCAATGACAATCGGTATATCCAAGTAGACCATTCTGATTCTTCTTTAAAATTATCTTTGCTTTTCCAAATCTGT
>CAJWVX010000088.1 GCA_913048175.1 uncultured Flavobacteriales bacterium
CATTAATACCTGAGTTGGTAGAGCGTATTGAAGGAGAGAACTATTGTTTAGATAGCACACAAGGGCTGTATTATTTTGAGTTTAACACTTAAATACGAATAAAAAGATCATGCGGAATAAAAATAGGTAGTTCGGAACATTTTATAAGTAGTTCTATTTTATCTAATTATATTTACACAATGATGAAAGTTGTAATAATAGAGGATGAGTTTTACGTTACCAAACACTTATGTGCTTTGGTAGAGCAGGCTGGTTACATTTGTGTTGGAATTTATCATAGTGGAGAGAGTTTTCTTAATAAAACAGATTGGGATTTTGATGTAGTAATGGTAGATATATTTTTATCTACAAAGCTTACAGGGTTAGATGTTGCAAAGGAGATTAAATCACACAGTAAACCCTTCTTTTTTTTAACAGGTAATCAGGATGAGAAAACACTTCAAGCAGCGGCAATGCTTTCTCCAAATGCATATATAACAAAGCCTTTTAACCCTAACGATATTGTTGCTGCTTTAAAAACAATTGAATATCAATTGCCTTCTTTTATAGAAATTATAGATAAAAACGGGAAAAGAAATATCCATCCTATGGATATCTTTTTTGTAAAATCTGATCGTTCTTATATAGAAATACAAACTTTGGATGAAAAAATTGTTCAGAGAAAAACATTGTCCGAAATGGCAGAAGAATTACCAGATTTCTTTATTAGAGTGCACCGCTCTTATATTATTAATTGTCATTTGATTGATTACCAAAACACTGGTATCGCAGCGCTAAATGGGCATGTAATTCCTATTTCTAGAACTTACAAAGATAATTTGACGGGACTTATTTAGCGCATCTAGTTGTAATTTTCAACAATTTAAGGGCTCAACAAAGGTTTGGAAATAAAAAAGCCCCTTCATTTCTGAAGAGGCACAGATTTTATTTATTGTTTCTCTAAATTTTTAGCTTTTCTCACTGCAATAAAGCTCCTAATAAAGGTTATTAAAGCAAAAGCAGTTGATAGAATCATAACAGCAACTCTTATTATCCCTAATATATTTTCTCTGCCTATAGATCCCATTAAAGGTTTGATAAGACCAATTAGAATCAATAAAGTTAGTAATACAGCAATATGAGCAACGATTTTATTTTCTTTTTTGACTCCTGGATTTAAAACTAACAAAACAATTCCGATAAATACTGGAATTAATGCTGTTATTGGCCTAGAATCTAGACTCATATAGCTCCATGAACCTAATAAGATAAGTGAAATAGCGTTTATAAGACTTGCAATGTTTGGTTTCATAATTTTTTTTATTTCAAAATTAATTTATTTATTCGAGGAAAATTTAATTCGACTTTAAAATAAATGAAAAAGAACTGTAATTGTTATTAAATTCCATATTTAATAACAATTGTTGCTTCTCAAAACTGCAACCAAGGAACTAAGGTTTGGGAGTAATCTAAAATGTTTATAAAACATAAAATTCATCATTTTTTTCTGTAGCTGGAATATTGTCATCTCCAATTAGTTGCTTAAGATTGGTTTCAATCGTTTTGGAGATGCTAGTGATTGGCGTATCTGTTGGATTATTCTCAAAAGGATCCTGAATGCTAAATGCAATTTTCTCTAACATAAAAAAGGGGATAGAAATTAGAATTTCTAAAGGAATTTCAACTAAACTATGTAATTCCGTTAATGATAAAGAGAGTAATATTAAAAACGTGTATATAAATATGTTTAAGGTTAATGCATAAGTTGTAGGAAATACTGTGTTCTTAATTCGTTCAGCCTTACCCATTGATGAACATAAATTAACTAATGTTTGATCTAATTGAACTTGCTGATAAGAATTTATAAGATTCTTCCTTTTTAACTCTTGGATATTCTCAGAATGGAAGTCAAGCAATTTAAGAGGTGCATTTTGGTGCGTTTTTAGCAAATCTAACTCTCTTTTAGAAATAAAAGTAGATAGGTTTTCTAGCGCATTAAAACCTCTTAAGCTTTGAGATAATGAATAACACCATGCCATTTGCCTGTAGGCTATTTTGTTAACCAAATCCTTGTCTTTATTTTCAGAAAAGCTTTTAAGCTGAATTACTAAACTTCGGGAATCATTAACAATGGAACCCCAAATTTTTCTAGCTTCCCACCATCTATCGTATGATTGACTTAGTTTAAATGACAATAGTAAGGCAATTGCTGAGCCTAAAAACACACCAATTGAAATAGGTATGCTTATATCTACTAAGAATTCAGAGATGAAATAAAAAGCAGTTGATAATAATGTAACGATTAGCAATTTCCATTTAATCTTGTTAAACAAATATTTTAAAGGGATTCTTGTTTTAATTATCATAAGGCTATACTTTTACTTACCAAGTGCCAGCAGGAGAAAATAAGAAATCAGTAGGATTATCAATGTCATATAAATACTGATGGCTTTTGGTATCTTTTTCACAGAAAGGGGCAATGAGTTTCAACATATTCTCATAGCTTTTTAAAGTTAAAACACAATAAAAACTTTTATTGTCTTCACTTAGAATTCCTTCATCAACCCTAAAAGCTCCAAGAATAAGATTACAATTTCGGGATTTAATAAAGTTTACTTTAGAGAGATCTAGCTTTTGTTTCTGCTCAATAATTGTTTCTCTAATTAGTGCGCTAAACTTAATAGCTTCAGCTTTATCAAAGTTGTAAAGTCTCACAACGTTTTCGCCAAACTCATTTATGTTCTCATTATAATCTAATTCCACTTTGTCTATTGTTGTTTGTTTTGTTCTTAGTACAAAATTACAATAACTAAAATTACTTTAGCACCTCTTACATTATTCTTAACTTCGCATCTTAAAATTTTACAGAAATGAACTTTATAGAAGAAATCCGTTGGAGAGGCATGATCCATGATATGATGCCAGGAACAGAAGAACAATTTGCTAAGGAAATTACTTCGGCTTATATTGGTTTTGATCCAACAGGAGACTCATTACACATAGGTAGTTTAGTGCAAATAATGATTTTGGTTCATTTGCAAAAAGCAGGTCATAAACCTTTCGCGTTGGTTGGTGGTGCAACAGGTATGGTTGGAGATCCTTCTGGAAAATCTGCTGAACGTAATTTGTTGGATGAAGAAACGTTAAACCATAATGTGGCTTGTATTAAAAAACAATTAGAGCAATTTTTAGATTTTGATTGTGGTGATAACTCTGCTGAAATGGTAAACAATTACGATTGGTTTAAAGATTTTAATGTCTTGGATTTTATTCGTGATATTGGAAAACATATTCCGGTAAATTACATGATGGCAAAAGATTCTGTAAAATCTCGTTTAGAAACAGGAATGTCTTTTACTGAGTTTACTTACCAATTAATTCAAGGGTATGATTTTTATTGGTTGAATAATAATAAGAACTGTAAAGTTCAATTAGGTGGTTCAGATCAATGGGGTAACATTGTTACGGGAACAGAATTGATTAGACGTAAAGGTGGGGAACCAGCTTTTGCCTGTACAACACCACTTATTAAAAAAGCGGATGGAACTAAGTTTGGAAAAACAGAAGGTGGTAATGTTTGGTTAGATAAAACAAAAACATCTCCTTATAAATTTGTTCAATATTGGATAAGTGCTTCTGATGAAGATGCTTCTAATTACATTAGAATATTTACATTAAAGACCAAAGAAGAAATTGAGAGCATTGAAAAAGCACATGATGAAAATCGTGGGGCAAGATTGTTGCAAACAGAATTGGCAAAAGATATTACAACAAGAGTACACTCGTTAAATGATTATGAGGCAGCAATAAATGCCTCAGAAGTATTGTTTAAGAAAGGTGATGAGGCTGTTGAAGCGTTAAAAAATTTACCTGCAGATATTTTTGCAGATATTTTTGAAGGTGTTCCTCAGGCTGAGGTTGCTTTAGCTGACATTAAAAATGGTATAACTATTGTTGATGCTTTATCCGCTAAAACAAGCTTCTTAAAATCTGGAGGTGAAGCAAGAAGAGCACTAAAAGAAAATTCGATTAGTGTAAATAAAGCGAAGATTGGTGAAGATAAAGTGTTAAACGGAGATGATTTAATTAACGGGAAACATATATTATTACAAAGAGGAAAGAAAAATTACTTTTTAGTTAAAGCTGTTTAATGAAAAATATTTTATCCATATTATTAATAGTTATAGTCTACTCAGGTTTCGCTCAAACATCTAATAAAAAGAGGGTTTTAATAATTCCAGCTAGTCAATTCGAATTTGTTACAGAATTTGATTTACAATTGATTGCAAAATTAAACGAGACTACTGCCTCTAAGGTGTTTTTAACCTATGAAAAAGCACTCTTAAATTCATTTGAATCATATAATGATGAAAATTTTGAATTCGTTCCTGTGGATGCTTTAGGGTTAAAACCTTACAAGCGATTAATCAAATACGAATACGGCAAATTCGATAAGAAGCATTATAATGGGGTTAATTTAAAAAACTTTTCGGAAGCTGATTTTACAAAATTATTAGATCATTACGATGCAGATTTTGTTGTTTTTATAACCTGGTACGATATTCAGAAGGAAGGATTTACTCGTAAAGGAAAACACTTAAAAAGAGCTTCTTATGCAGGGCATTATATCGATTTTGCTATTTACAACTTATTTAAACAACAAATTGCAGGAGTAGCTAGGGCTAAAGCAGATGTAGCAACTGAACCTAACGACTTAGAAGTTTCTTTTAAGTTTTTAAGAATCAAAGAAGTTGAGTTAGGTTACGTAAACTTTATTAATAAAGTAGTTGACCAAATAAATAAACCAATAGAACAATAGTTTGTTCGAGCATATAATATATGCTTCTAGTTGTTATCTTTGCATCGAAATTTAGATGATATGATGTCGGCAATTCGCCTTTTCTTTATGTTATGTTGGACATTTTTATTAATGTTGCTGGCACCGCTATTTATTCCATTAACATTTAATAGACAGTTCCCTTTGGTTGTTGCAAGAACCTTGTTTTCTTCAATAGCATTAAAAATTGTTGGAATAAAACTTAAGGTTGAAGGTGTAGAAAACGTTCCAAAAGACAGGCCTGTAATTTTTGTTGCCAACCACTGTTCGCATTTAGATATTATTGTTTTATGTAGGAGTTTACCTGTTAACCTTCATTTTATTGGAAAAAAGGAATTGGCTTGGTTCCCTATTGTTGGATGGTATATGTTTATTGCAGGACATATATTTTTGGATAGAAGTAACCGTAAAAAAGCTGTTTTAAGTTTAAGAAAAGCTGCTGAAAAGATTAAAAACGGTAAGTGTGTTGTAATGTATCCAGAAGGAACAAGAACAAGCACAGGTAATATAGGGGACTTTAAGAAAGGAGCATTTCATTTAGCTTTAGATGCAGGTGTTGATGTTGTGCCAGTTCACATTAAAGGAACATTTAGCGTTTGGCCTAAAAAGACTAAAAGAATAACTCCAGGAAATGTTTTCGTGCAAATTGGCAAGCCAATAGAAACATCTAAACATACTAAGAAGACCCTTCGTGATTTTGTTGCTGAAGCTAAATCAGCAATTGAAGAAATGGGTAAGGTTTAATTTCAGTTTCCTGAGAAATCGGGAGTCCAGGGGAAGATGGTAAATCACTCAATCTGAATAAGAGGTATATTCACTTTGAATTTGTAAAATTCATCCGTTAGGTTTCCTTCTTGTAGTAGTTTAATATCTTTTTCAATAGGAATAAAACCGTCAAAAACATCTTTTATAGGATAGGAAATTTTCTTCCAATAATAATAAGCTTTGAGTTGTTGTGTGTCAATGTTTGAATGTCTGACTCCTACTTTGTTTTTAAGTTCCTTTTTAATATTAATTGATGAGGTTAGATTTATATACTTATTATGACAAATATTTTGAGAAGCTCCAATAATTGAATTTGATCTTTTTGAAGCGTCAGGAATTGTGGTTGCTCTGTAATAATCAAACAACCAATAAGTGTAAATGATTCTTCTATTATCAATACTGTCATTTTTCGTTAAAATTCCCGACTCTCTTAAAACTTCGACTACTCTCTCATCATTCCAATTTAGCTGGTGTTTCCATTTTACAAGAGGAGGGTTTATTTCTTCAGAATACTCATTTTCAGAAAGACAATACTTATATTCATCAACCTTTTGACAAAGCAGCATTCTTACAACAGAATCTCTTGTGTATTTGTAGAACTCGAAATATTCTCCAACGGTAAATTGTAATTTTTCTTTTGGAAGTTTTAGAGTAATATTTTTATTAGTTGTAGCAATAAATGTTTTGCTCGCTTTTGGGTATTTCCATTTGATGTATTCTTGAATTTGCTGTTTAGTTAATCCATAAACAGGGTAGTCTTTATAGTAGGAGTGAGTAAAATAATATTTAGATAAAAACGTTCCCCAGCTTTTATTTATTGTTGAATCTCTACACCAAACTAATTCATCAGGGTAAACTTTAACTCCATTGTGAACAAATTTACGTGTATCAAACTCTCTTTTTCTGTTCAGGCGTTCGGAAGGTTCATAGCACCAAATTTCTAAAGGTTCTCTAGCCTCATAATGGTTAATATCTAATTTCATTTCCCAGTTAAGACTACTAATTTCCCAATTCCCTGAAGAGCTTTCTTCGAAAGTAGCATATTCCTCGCTAACCTCTATCGCCATTGTAGACCTAAATAAAGAATCTCTAGCATAGGTTACAAATTCACTATAATCTTTATTAGAAATGTAATTGTTCTCTTGACTAAAAAGAGAACATGGTAAAATGAAAAGAAGGAAAAGTGATTTTTTCATTAGTTGAATTTATAAACTGAAGGCAAAGAGTGCTGGGTTCTCCCTTAGAAAAGAGAGAGAAAGAGGGATTGATTAAAGACATCAATCTCCCTAACCCTCTTCTCCAAGAGGGAATTAAAGTGGTATGTTTCCATGTTTTTTCTTAGGAAGTGTATCTACTTTATTCTCTAACATTTTAAATGCCGCAATGAGTTTCTTTCTGGTATTAGAAGGTTTAATTACTTCATCAACATAACCACGAGCAGCTGCATTGTATGGGTTAGCAAACATTTCAGAATACTCGGCTTCTTTTTCCAATAATTTTTCTGCTGGGTTGGTCGCTTCTTTAATTTCTTTTTTAAAGATAATTTCAGCAGCACCTTTAGCTCCCATAACTGCAATTTCTGCACTTGGCCAAGCAAAATTCATATCTGCACCAATGTGTTTAGAGTTCATTACATCATAAGCTCCACCATAAGCTTTACGAGTAATTACCGTTACCCTTGGTACTGTAGCCTCACAAAAAGCATATAACAATTTAGCTCCGTTAGTAATAATAGCATTCCATTCTTGATCTGTACCAGGTAAAAACCCAGGAACATCTTCTAAAACTAATAAGGGAATATTAAAGGCATCACAAAAACGAACAAATCGAGCTCCTTTTTGAGAAGATTTAATATCTAAAACCCCTGCTAAAAATGCTGGTTGGTTGGCTACAACTCCAATTGATTTTCCTGCTAAACGAGCAAAACCAACAACAATGTTTTCTGCAAAGTCTTTATGAATTTCATAAAAGCTATCAGTATCAACAGTCTGCTCAATTACCTCTTTAATATCATAAGGTTGGTTTGGGTTTTCTGGAATAATATTGTTAAGCTCAACTCTCTCTTCATCTCCTATTTCATAAGGAACTGAAGGGGCATCTTCTTCACAGTTTTGAGGCATATAAGAAAGCATTTCTTTAATACCATTAATACATTCTATTTCATTACTATAAGTTAAGTGAGTAACTCCAGACTTTGTTGAGTGAGCCGAAGCACCTCCTAAATCTTCAGAACTTACCTCTTCATGAGTTACTGTTTTTACTACATTAGGTCCAGTAACAAACATGTATGAAGTGTTTTCTACCATCATAATAAAGTCTGTTAAAGCTGGAGAGTAAACTGCACCACCAGCACAGGGTCCCATAATTGCAGATAGTTGAGGTACAACACCACTTGCCATTGTGTTTTTGTAAAAAATATCAGCATAACCACCTAAACTTACAACGCCCTCTTGAATACGAGCACCACCAGAATCATTTAACCCAATAACAGGAGCGCCATTTTTCATAGCCATATCCATTATTTTGCAAATTTTTTCTGCATGAGCTTCTGCTAAAGAACCACCTAAAACAGTAAAATCTTGAGAGAACACATAAATCAACCTTCCATTTACATTTCCATATCCTGTAACAACGCCATCACCTAAAAACTTTGTTTTATCTAATCCAAAATTAGTAGAACGGTGAGTAACTAACATTCCCATTTCTTGAAAAGTACCTTCATCCATTAAGAAATGAATCCTTTCACGAGCCGTCAATTTACCTTTTCCGTGTTGTGCTTCAATTCTTTTTTCTCCACCACCTAATTTTGCTTCTGCAATTTTAGCTTCTAACAGTTCAATTTTCTTATCCATAAAATGTAGTTCTAATAGATAGTAAAAGTAAAAAAAATAGTGCTAAATAGTAAGTTTAGGTTTTTGTGATTTCTTTAGGATAATTTGTTATTTTTAAGTGTTGATTATCAGCGAATTAAAAATGACATAAAATACATTGAATTTTTATTTTTTGAATGTTTTATTTGTCTACGTTTGCCGCCTCAAAAATAAAAATTATGATAGAGTACTTTAACTTTAAAGAAATTGCTACAGCAACAATGGTTTTGTTTGCTGTAATTGATATAATTGGATCTGTACCAATTATCTTAGACTTAAAACAAAAAGTTGGACATGTACAGTCTGAAAAAGCAAGTATTGTTGCTTTAATAATTATGATTGTATTCCTTTTTGTAGGGGAATCAATTTTAAGTTTGATAGGTATTGATGTGAGTTCATTTGCAATTGCAGGGGCTTTTATTATATTTTTTCTAGCGTTAGAAATGATACTGGGTATTCGTTTGTATAAAGATGACGCTCCAGAAACAGCATCAATAGTTCCAATAGCGTTTCCATTAATTGCAGGTGCAGGAACTATGACTGCTTTACTTTCTTTAAGAGCAGAATATGCAGTTCAAAACATTATTGTAGCAATAGTGGTTAATATGATTTTGGTTTATATTGTTTTAAAATCTTCTGCTAGGATTGAAAAAATATTGGGGAAGGGAGGTATTGCTGTTTTACGAAAAGTTTTTGGTGTAATTTTATTAGCTATTGCTGTTAAATTATTCCGATCAAATATTGGTATATAATAAGGAAATGGCTCAAATTACAATTTATACAGATGGCTCGGCAAAAGGAAACCCTGGTAATGGTGGTTATGGAGTTGTTATGCTTAGTGGCAAGCATAAAAAAGAACTGGCAGAAGGATTTCGCTTAACAACAAATAATCGGATGGAGTTGTTAAGTGTTATTGTAGCCTTAGAAACCATTAAAAGTGCTGCGGATGTTCAAGTTTTTTCTGACTCAAAGTATGTGGTAGATTCTGTAGAGAAAAGATGGGTTTTTGGATGGCAGAAAAAAGGATTTAAAGACAAGAAAAATGTTGACTTATGGAAGCGTTTTTTGATCATTTATCCAAAACATAAAATAAAGTTTACTTGGGTAAAAGGCCATGCCGGCAACTTATATAACGAGCGTTGCGATGAGTTAGCAGTAAATGCTGCTGAAGGGGCAGAATTACTTATTGACGAAGGCTATGAAAAATCCAAAGAAACACCATTGTTTTAATGTAAGACAGATGTCTGACAGATTGAATTCTAATTAAAAAACCTTAGATTACCATAATGAAAAGTTACTTAATAATACTTTGTTTATTAGTTGCTTTGGCTATACAGGCTCAAAAGACTAACTACAATCCAATAATTCTCGAAAGCAGCGACACTCTTCAAACAGGTGTGCCTATTCTTGCCGTAGGAAAAGTAATACATTCAGATAGTATAGTTGCACCCGTTTCGGTTTCGCTTAACATACAGCCTGCAGTTGTATACACTAATACTAATGTACATAAAGCAGGAGTACCAAAGGTAGTGATGATTGTTTTGGAGGACTTGAAGAAACATACTTCTAATTCCTATTCAGAGGTTAATTATTTTACAAACTCTACAGGCGATAGTTTACAATCAGGAGTACCTTTAAGAATTACAGGAAAAAAATATAGACCCAAACAATCACAAATCGTAATAACCAAAGATGCATACATAAACAACAAAAATCCAGCAGGTTTTTCTGTTTTTGGTAAGTTGCAAGGTTTAAAGCATGGGTTAATATTCGCAATGTTACATGATAGTAAAGGTAACTTATGGTTTGCAACAGGTAGCGGAGTATCAAAATATGATGGAAAATATTTCACTTATTTTACAGAAGTCGAAGGTTTAAGTAATAATCAAGTCTTTTCAATTTTAGAGGATAGGAGTGGGAATATTTGGTTCGGAACTAATGGTGGAGGAGTGATTAAGTACGATGGAAAATATTTCACTCATTTTACAGAATCGGAAGGTTTAAGTAATAATCAAGTTTTTTCAATTTTAGAGGATAGGAGTGGAAACCTTTGGTTCGGAACTAATGGTGGGGGAGTGATTAAATACGATGGAAAACATTTCACTCATTTTACAGAATCGGAAGGTTTAAGTAATAATCAAGTTTTTTCAATTTTAGAGGATAGAAGCGGAAACCTTTGGTTCGGAACTAATGGTGGGGGAGTGAGTAAATTTGATGGACAATCCTTTACTCATTTTACAGAATCTGAAGGGTTAAGCAGTAATATAGTTAAGTCAATATTAGCCGATAAGAATGGAAACCTCTGGTTCGGAACTGACAGAGGAGTATCGAAATACGATGGGCAATCCTTTACTCATTTTACAGAAAAAGAAGGGTTAAGTAATAATAAGGTCTTGTCAATGTTAGAAGACAATAATGGGTGCATTTGGTTTGGAACTAATGGTGGAGGAGTATCGAAATACGATGGGCAATCGTTTACTCATTTTACAGAATCTGAAGGGTTGAGTAACAATATCGTTAAGTCAATATTAGCCGACAAGACCGGAAACCTTTGGTTAGGCACTTATAGTGGAGTATCAAAATACGATGGAAAGTCTTTTACTCATTTTACAGAATCTGAAGGGTTAAGTAACAATATGATCTTATCAATGTTAACAGATAAGAGCGGAAATATTTGGTTCGGCTCTTTTTCTGGAGTATCAAAATATGATGGAAAATCCTTTACTCATTTTACAGAAGCTGAAGGGTTAAGCAACAATATGGTCTTTTCGATGTTAGAAGACAGTAGCGGAAACCTTTGGTTCGGAACTAATGGTGGTGGAGTAAGTAAATACGATGGAAAATCTTTTACTCATTTTACAGAAGCTGAAGGGTTAAGCGGTAATATAGTTAAGTCAATATTAGCCGATAAGACCGGAAGCCTTTGGTTCGGAACTAATGGAGGTGGAGTGAGTAAATACGATGGAAAATATTTTACTCATTTTACAGAATCCGAGGGGTTGAGCAACAATACAGTTCTGTCAATGTTAGAAGACAAGAACGGTAACCTTTGGTTCGGAACTAATGGTGGTGGAGTGATTAAATACGATGGAAAATATTTTACTCATTTTACAGAATCCGAAGGGTTAAGCAATAATATAGTCAGATCAATATTAGAGGATAAGAGCGGAAATCTATGGTTTGGAACTAATGGTGGGGGGGTGAGTAAATACGACCCTTCAAACTCACTCATTACAGGTTTGAAAATGTTTACTAATTACACGGAGGAAGATGGATTGAGTAACAATTTTGTATTCTCTATGCTAGAAGATAGTTCTGGTAATATTTGGTTTGGTACCCGATTCGGAATTTCAATTATGGAAGAGGATAAAATTGATGAGATTCCGAACCAAGTCCAGAATGACGGAAAAGTGTTATTTAAGAAATACGGATATCATGATGGTATTTATGGTATTGGTATAAATATAGGCAAAACGATGATGCAAGGCAAAGATGGAATGATTTGGTTAGGCACTAATGATAGATTAACAATAGTGAACCCATCAACAGAATTGTTTGGAGTTCATGACGCACCAAAAGTAGAGGTGAATGCTATTAATTTGTTTAACGAAGAATTAGTATGGATCAACTTAGAAAATAAACAAGACAGTATTATTGCCTTGCAAAATGGTGTAAATATTGTCGATTTTGAATTTGATGGGATTACTAAATGGAATAATCTACCAAAAAATTTAAGTTTAGCATACAATAATAATTCACTTACGTTTAAGTTCAGAGGAACTACCATGTATCAACCTCAAAAGGTCAGCTATCAATATAAATTAGATGGGTTGGATAAAAATTGGAGTGGAATTTCGTTAAAGGACGAAGCAATTTTCAGTAACTTGCTGCATGGAGTTTATACCTTCAGGGTGAAATCTATTAACAGTAATGGAAACTGGAGTGAACAGGTTAGTTATTCATTTACTATTCGCCCTCCATGGTGGAAGACTTGGTGGGCTTATTTTATTTACGTTTCGTTTTTTGGAACTAGTTTGTGGTTTATTTTTCAAATTCAAACCAAACGGTTAAAGGAGCGTCAAAAAGAGTTGGAGACTGAGATTGAAATTGCGACTGTAGAGATTAGAAATGAAAAGTCAAAAGTTGAGAATGTATTGGTTGAAGTGGAGGCAAAGAATATTGAGATTGAAAAAGCCCATAAAAAACTTGCTGAGCACCACAAGGAGATCACCGATAGTATTGAATATGCAGAGCGAATTCAACGAAGCTTTTTGGCAACAAAGCAGCAGTTAGATGATAACCTCACAGATTATTTTATTTTTTTTCAACCGAAAGATGTTGTTAGCGGGGATTTTTATCTTGCTGTAACTTTAGCTAACGGAATTTTTGCCATTGTAAATGGAGATAGCACAGGACACGGAGTTCCTGGAGCAATTATGAGTATTCTAAATATTACATCTATAGAAAAAGCGGTTGATGTGGGACTAACTGCTCCGGCTGAAATATTTAATTATACTCGAAAAACTATTATAGAGCGACTTAAAAAAGATGGCAGCGAACATGGCGGTAAAGATGGAATGGATGGAAGTATCATTTGTTTTAATACCACTAAAACGAAGATGACTTATGCTGCTGCTCAAAATCCAATTTGGGTGATACGTTCAGGAGAGGTAATCGTAATTAAAGCAGAAAAAATGCCTGTTGGCAAACATGATCATGATCACATTCCTTTTATAGGAGGAGAATTCGATTTGCAAAAAGGTGACCAAGTATACACGATAACCGATGGTTTTCAAGACCAGTTTGGAGGCCCAAAAGGCAAGAAATTTATGCTAAAAAAGATGAGAGAATATGTGCTTTCAATTTCTCATTTATCTATGCAAGAGCAATATCAAAAAATTGATGAAACATTTTCTAAATGGAAAGGTGATTTAGAGCAGATTGATGATGTTTGCGTAATTGGGGTTCGCATATAAATACGAACCCCAATTTAAGCAGTTTATGCTTGGCACGTTTTGATAGAGTAACAGCTTCGAAGTATGATTGGAGTGAAGATATAAACTAAAATGAAGCAGCCATTATATTATTAAGTAGGTAATGGTGAGTATAAAAACTCAGTAACAATATTTGTTGGCACTGGGATGAATGTTTATCCGTTAATAAGGAATTACAAAATGACCCTAAGAACTATAACTTGATAGAAAAAAGGGCAAGGCAGTTAAGGCATTTTGGAATAAATAGCTTTCAGGGGTCGAAGGACAGTTTGGAAAGGAGATTAAAGAATTGACTAAAGATTATTAATTGTTCGATTAATAGTAATTTTTATTAATACTAGATTGTCAGTTATTAATGAAATACGCTATAAACTCTTCTGAGATAACAGCTCTTATTCTTCATTTAAATCAAAAAAAGCCTCATTGAAAAAATTTCAATGAGGCTTTTTTTAAGCGTTTACCTCAATACATTAACGTTACCTGTGTATTTGTGAACAGTTCCTTCAAGGTCGGTTAATTCTATTTTCCAGACATAAATACCAGATTGAACTTGTTCCGCTTTAAAGAAAGAATCCCAACCATCAGAAAGATCGTGACCTTCATAAAGTAATTCACCCCACCTATTAAAGACATAGAATCCATAATCTTTTTCATCTACACCAATCATTGTGCCTGGCATAAATATATCGTTTAGGCCATCACCATCAGGAGTAAAGGAGTTTGGTATTACAAATAATAATTCTGGTTTAACTCTGATTGTTTTAGTAGCAGTATCTTGACATCCTTTTCCATTAGTGTTTTCTATAATAAGAGTAACGCTATAAAAACCAGTATCTACATAATTGTGAATTGGGTTAGTTTCAGTTAAGTTGAAAGAGCCATCACCAAAATTCCAAGATATAGATTTCAGGTTTGTGTTGTAATCAGAAGTCTCACTAAATTCAACCGTTGGGTTAAGTAAAGATACTACAGCTGGAGTAGGGTCTATAGTAAAGTCTGCTAGAGGGTTTTGATGAACTTGAGCTTGAAAGGGGTAATAAGTTGTTGATGGGCAACCTTCATCAGTTAAT
>CAJWVX010000089.1 GCA_913048175.1 uncultured Flavobacteriales bacterium
AAAGCTATAAAAAGTACACTTAATGAGTGTTTTTTTTAGATCTAACCTTGAAAAATAAAAAGTGTGAGTTTGCCCTGGAGGTAGGTTGGAACAAACCTTATTTAAATAAATTACTAGTATTCTAAAGCGTTTACCTGGCATAGCCAAGCAACTGTTTGGTAATAGAATTTTGTTTATCGAGACATCGGGAATCTAGAAAAATGAGGTTTATTCTCCAAATAGACAATGGTGTGTCTGCATACTTACCTTTACGGGTAAAGAGTAAAGCTGTAAAAAACTCTCAACAAATCATAAAAAATAATAGATAGACCTTTTCTTCTTAGTACCTTTGAGAGGTTATTTTAATTGTAAAATAAAGAGATAAGAAGTAGAGAGATTGGTTGTGAAAACCTTAAATTTTACTTTTGACTTTAAACTTATCTATGTCTGATATTATAAAATTATTACCTGATGCTGTTGCCAATCAAATTGCGGCAGGAGAGGTTGTTCAACGACCTGCTTCGGCAGTAAAGGAATTGCTCGAAAATGCAATTGATGCAGGAGCCGATACTATTTCTTTGGTAATTAAAGATGCTGGTAAAGCATTGATTCAAGTAATTGATAATGGTTTTGGAATGTCTGAAACTGATGCTCGATTGAGTTTTGAAAGGCATGCTACTTCTAAAATAAAAAGTGCAGCTGATTTATTTAATATAGAGACCAAAGGTTTTAGAGGAGAAGCTTTGGCTTCGATAGCAGCAATAGCTCAAGTAGAATTAAAAACAAGAGTAGAAGGAAATGATTTAGGAACTCAAATAGTAGTTGAGGGAAGTAAGGTTAAAGAACAAGAGGTTTGTAGTACTGCAAAAGGGACTTCCTTTTCGATAAAGAATTTATTTTTTAATGTTCCAGCAAGAAGGAATTTCTTAAAATCTAATCCTGTAGAGATAAAACATATAATTGAAGAGTTTCAGAGAGTAGCTATGGTGCATGCTGATATTTCTTTTAGTATGTATAATAATGGGAATGAAGTTTTTAATTTAAAGAACGGAAGTTTTAGACAACGTATTGTAGGAGTTTTTGGAGACAAAATGAACCAGAAGCTTGTTCCTGTTGAAGAAAACACAGATATAGTTAGTATTGCTGGTTTTGTTGGTAAACCTGAGTTTGCTAAGAAAACTAGAGGGGAGCAATACTTTTTTGTGAATGATAGATTTATAAAAAATTCTTATTTGAATCATGCAGTCCAAAATGCATTTGATCAATTGTTGAGTAAAGATCAGTTCCCTTCTTATTTCTTAAAACTATATATTGATCCCGCAAAAATTGATATTAATATTCATCCAACTAAAACTGAAATTAAGTTTGAGGATGAGCGTTCTATTTATGCAATTATAAGAACTGCAGTTAAGCAAGCTTTAGGGAAACACAATATTGCGCCAACATTAGATTTTGAGCAAGAGTCTAGTTTTAATGTGCCTTTAATGAGAAGTACGGATACAATTAAAGTACCTACAATTAAAGTTAATAAGGATTACAATCCTTTTGAGACTAAAACGGTTTCTCCTGGATCTAGAAGTATTATTGATCGTAGTCAAAGGAAGCAGTCTTCAGAGAATTGGGAATCACTTTATACTGATTTTGAAAAAGATTCAACAGATATCCTTGGAAATCAATCTCAAAAAGAAGAACAGCAAGTTATTTCTCCGGAATGGAACTCGAATGAAGCTCCAGATTTTGATGAATCAGAAAAACAAACATTAATTCAACTACACGCTAAGTTTATTTTAGCTCAATTAAAATCAGGTAGTTTAATTATAGATCAAGAAAGAGCTCATACGCGTATTTTATATGAGACTTATATTCAGAATTTTGCAAAAGGGAAAGGAATGACACAACAATTGTTATTTCCAGAAACTATTGATTTTACATCTGCGGATGCAGAATTGATTAATGAATTACAAACTGAAGTTAAACAATTAGGGTTTGATTTCGAAAAAATGGGAAAAAGCAGTTTTGTAGTTTCTGGTGTTCCAGTTGAGTTAAAAGAACCAAACATTAAGAAAATTATCGAGGGGTTGTTGGAGCAATTTAAAATGAACGAGAGTGAATTGAAACTGAAAAAACATGAAAACTTAGCTATTTCTATGGCCAGAAGTGCTAGTGTTAGATCAGGTAAAAAACTATCTTACGAAGAGATGAAAGCTTTAGTAGATGAGTTGTTTTCTTGTGAAATGCCTTACAGCTTACCAAACGGAAAACCAACTATTATCACATTAAATTTAGAAGACTTAAACCAACAATTTGACTATTAATGTTAGATCTTAAAAACATACCTCCAGTAGTAAAAAACTTATTAATTATTAATGGGCTATTCTATTTAGCAACAATTTTATTAGAGGGGCAGGGAATTGATTTGTCTAATTATTTGGGATTACATTATTGGGAATCTCCTGGTTTTAGACCTCATCAATTAGTAACGTACATGTTTATGCATGGAGGCTTTACTCATATACTTTTTAATATGTTTGCTGTTTATATGTTTGGGAAAGTCTTAGAAGGTGTTTGGGGAGCTAAACGTTTTTTAATTTATTACATGATTACTGGAGTTGGAGCGGGTTTGATTCAGATAATTGTAGCTTATATTAGGATTCAAGGAATGGGGGATGCAGTTACTCCTGAGATTATGGATTTGGTATTGACTAAAGGGTACGAAGTTTCATTTGATGGGGGTAACTATAGAGACCCTTTTCTTGGAACAATTAATGGTTTAATAAATGGAGTAACCGTTGGTGCTTCTGGTGCTGTATTCGGTATCTTATTGGCATTCGGAATGTTGTTTCCGAATACAGAGTTGATGTTACTTTTTCCGCCAATTCCAATTAAAGCTAAATGGTTTGTTTTAGGTTATGGAGCAATTGAACTGTATTCTGGTTTTGCTAATAACCCGAATGATAACGTAGCACACTTTGCACACTTAGGAGGGATGCTTTTTGGCTTCATCTTAATACAAATGTGGAAAAAAGATAGGGGTAACTTTTATTAATAATCTATAATTTACTCTTCTAATTTGACTTCATTCTTTAGGTTTAAACCACTTTTTAAATGTTGATTCTTATAGTGTTTGGGGTCATTTGTAATTTCAGAACTATAGATATACCCTGAAATGGGTAAAGGGTTGACAAGGAGTGTGGGATGTGAATAATCTTTCTTACTAATACTTTGTATATGTATATGTCTATTCAAAATTTCAATTCTCTTATCAATTGCTTTTGCATAATTATAATGTATTACAGAATAGTATAGCGTAAACCCTACAAGGAAGATCAAATTAAAGAATAGAATCTTACTCATGAAATCAGTTTTTAAACTGCCTTTGTTTCCTAATAGAAAGAGATAGCGAATGATAATCATAGAAATGATTACTGAGGAGGTTATTGTTGATCTATCAGGAGCCAAACCACCCAAAGCATAAGTGATAATGAGTTGGTTTAAAAAAACAAGAATTCCTATCATTAAAATAGTTTTTAAGAGTTCTTTTTTTGGATTAAAATTGAAAGAAATAGCTTTACTGTTCTTTCCTAAGAAGTAAAAGGGAGTGGCTAATAATAAAGCAGGGATAAAAGTTTTATAAATAGAGAAAAACAGGAATTTAATTGAACCATATCCAGTATATAAGATTAGATCTAAAACTCCTAAATTGGGAGTTATCCCATCTCTGTTTATGGTGCCAGGACTCAAGTAGTTGATTAAAAAAGAAGTTCCTATTAACAGAAATCCAATAACAGGAATGGTTTTTTCTTTCTTTTTAAGAATTAAGAAAACTAAAAGACCAATAACAAAAACTGTTGAGGGTTCGTTTGCTCCACCAATATATATAAGTCCAATAATAAACAAGATATAATCTGCTAGACTTTTTTGATCTTTAAAAAATAGAGCAATAGAAAATATAAAGGCTGTTGTACTCCATAAATAAACAATAGAAGAGGTATACCAAACCCAAGAATCACTTGGGGATATAGTGCAAAAAAACAGAACAGAAAGAGCTATTACAGAATATGCTTTTGTTAAGCTTTTTTCTAATTGAATTTTATAAAAGGAACTCAGTATCCTTAAAAGCCTGTTGATACTTATATATAGTATTCCAACAGAAATACAGTTGTAAAAAAACAAAAAGAAAGGAACCTTATGAAATTGAATAAAACTAATTAACAAGAAATTTGAAGTCCACCTTCCGTGCCATTCAAAATAAAGATGTTGGTAAATATCAATAAATGACTTCGTTCTTAATTCTCCGATAAAAAAATAATCATCTACCGCAAAACGATTAAATGAGAAAGTAATGACAAGAAACACGAAGAATAATATAGCTTGAACAGCTATAAGATAAGTCGTTTTACTTTTAAAATGCATAATTCAAAAATCAACATTCATAACTTCTTAAGCAAGTTATTAAACATTATTAACAACACTTGAATAAACTTTCTTTTTTACGAATTTTACTACTCTACAAAAGAAGATTTTATGCAACAATATTTAGATTTATTAGATCATATTTTAGCCAAAGGAACTCAAAAAGGAGATAGAACTGGAACAGGAACAATTAGTTGTTTTGGTTATCAAATGCGCTTCGATTTGAGTGAGGGGTTTCCATGTTTAACAACAAAGAAATTACACCTTAAATCTATCGTGCATGAGTTGTTGTGGTTTCTTAAAGGAGATACAAACATTAAGTATTTGCAAGAAAATGGGGTTAAGATTTGGGATGGTTGGGCTAATGATCAAGGAGATTTAGGACCTGTTTATGGTTACCAATGGAGAAACTGGAATGGTGATGGAATTGATCAGATTACTAATTTAATAAATGAAATAAAAACGAATCCAAATAGTAGAAGATTGTTGGTTTCGGCTTGGAATCCAAGTGTTATGCCTGATACAACTGTTTCTTTTGAAGAAAATGTTGCAGAAGGAAAAGCAGCTTTACCACCTTGTCATGCCTTTTTTCAGTTTTATGTTTTAGATGGAAAACTATCTTGTCAATTATATCAAAGAAGTGCAGATACGTTTTTAGGTGTTCCTTTTAATATTGCTTCTTATGCTTTATTTACAATGATGGTAGCTCAAGTCTGTGGGTTAGAGTATGGTGATTTTATTCATTCTTTTGGAGATGTTCATTTGTACAATAATCATATTGAACAAGCAGAATTACAATTGACAAGAGCACCAAAAAAACTTCCAACTATGAAATTGAATCCTGAGATAACGGATATTTTCGATTTTAAGTTTGAAGATTTTGAATTGGTTGATTATGAACCTCATGCTCATATTAAAGCTGCTGTTTCTTTCTAATGCAAGAACTTAACCTTCCTCAATATCCCATAAAATTAAAAGAAGAGAAAGGAACAAAATATATTTTTGATCCAATTCGAAAAAAGTATTTAGTGCTTCAACCAGAAGAGTGGGTAAGGCAGAATTTCATACAATATCTGATTAATGAAAAATCTTTTCCAAGTACATTAATTGCTATTGAAAAGGGGCTGAAAATAAACGAGTTACAGAAAAGAGCAGATATAGTAATTTATGATAACGAAGCTCAACCTATTGTCTTAATTGAATGTAAGTCTCCTAAAGTGAAGATAAATCAAGAGGTTTTTGAGCAAGTTGCTCGTTATAATGTTGTTTTTAAGGTGCCTTACCTAGTTGTAACAAATGGACTAGAACACTATTGTGCTAAAGTTGATTTAAAAGAAAATAGTTTTGAGTTTTTACAAGAGTTGCCTGTTTATAGTGAGCTTTAATTACTTGTTTTACAATGGTTATATTCTTTAATAATTTTTGGAATATCAGGCTTAGAATAGAATCCTGAAATAACTTTATTTCTAACACTTGCACAATCTCCAAAAAGATTTGTTATTACTGTTTTAAACTCAAGATCACTATCATTTGATTGGTATAAGAATTTAGTGTTTATATCATTTGTTTCTCCTGAATTATCTGGGTAGCTTATTTTTGAGGAGTTAGAATAAGGAGAGATAATATGAAAAAAATCTTCATTTTGTTTCCGAATATAATAAGTGAATTTATTATCGCTAGGAATTTCATTTCGCTCATAAAGGAAAAATTTTCCAGATTCAATAAGTTTAAGAAAGAAGTTGGTTTTAATTTTCTCAGATTCTTCCACATAGGATTTAAATAATGATGTGCCTATTGAGTAATATTCTATTTCATCAGCAAGATAAAAAGTTTTAGTACCATCTTTATTTAATGTAACCATGAATAAGTAATTGTCTGGTCCGTTTTTTTTTCCTAGGAATATTTTACATTTATTCGTGTCAGCATTTTGGATGAAGTAGCCATTCTGAAAATTTTCAGGTTTAAATTTATTCAAAGCCTTTAGTTTTCGGTTTATGTAAGGTTCGTTTAGATTTAATTTGGTTGCTAAAATTACTTTATTATCTATTGGGTAATAGACTCTGTTTCTTTTATAAAACCTTTGGTTTAAGTTTTCTTTTGTTTGAATTGTTAAGTAGTAGCCTTTTAATTTTGATGAGGAAATTATATATGTCTTCTTAAAATTTTTATAGCTTATACTGTCATCTTTAATTTCGATAATCTTATCTACATACTTTTTGGACTGATTTTTTAAAACAAGTTGATCTTGCGAAACTATCTTTAAAGAAATAAATAAAGTTATAGTGAGCAGTATTATGGACTTAAATTTCAATATCATAAAGGCTTAAATTTTGATTCAAATTTAATTAAAAACCTTCTTGCATTATGTCTTATTTCTTCTGGTTTGCTCTATTCAATTCTTCTTGAGCACTATTCTTTTGATACTTTCTCTTTTTTAAGAAGCGGTTTCCAAATTTGTAACTCATATTGATTCTAAAAATTCGGGTTTCCCATGTAGACTTTAAGTCCACATCCATATTTGAATAAACAATATTTGCTGTCCAAAATTCATAAAAAGCATCATCTAGGCTCATAGAAACGGATAATCGATTATCAAAGAAGGTTTTTTTAGCTCCAAAACTTACACCATATAAAGGATTAGATTCCATAATTCCTTCTAAACTACTACTGGTATACCATGCTGATGCTTCTACTTTTAGAGTTTTTGTAATTCCATAAGATGCTTCAATAAATAAAGTGTAATTGAACTTTTCTTTATTGTAAATGGCATCTAAGTAAGGAGCTTCATATTTTTGGTAGAGCGTTATTATTCCTCCATAACCTTCTAGGTTTTCAAAGAATTCTATAGGGAAAAATAAGCTTGCGCTATATTTTTCTAACTGTTCCAGATTTACCGTAGTAGCAAATGATACACCTGAGTTATCATCTTGTTGGGTTACAAACATCAAAACATCATCAGTTTTATTATACTCTAAATTAAAGAAAGGTTGATTCTCGTAGGTTAAAGAGAATTTACCACTATGTGTTAACTCTGGTTTCAAATCAGTATTTCCTTTCTCAAAAGTATATGGGTCTAAGTAGGAAATGAAAGGGTTTAAGGTATTGTAAGATGGTCTTTGTATTCTGTAGCTGTAGGCATAATTAGTTCCTAATTTTTTGGATATAGGAATTGTTAATCCTGCACTAGGGAACAGTTTTGATATTGTTCTGTTATTCGTGGAATCTATAGTTACAGAATGCCCATCAGAAATTGAATGTTCATACCTTAGCCCAGCATTAAAACTGATTTTTTTGGTGTTGTAATTTTGCATGATATAGGCAGAATAGATATTCTCAGTAAATATGAAATGGTTTGATAGAGATGTATTATTAATAAAGGTATTGTTGTTTTCAATAAAGGCTTGTAAGTCGCTATCTACATTTGCATAACTGTACTTTAAACCAGAAGTAAGTTTAAACTTTTTGTTAAGAGGTAATGTAAAATCAAGTTTTGCGGCATAAATATCAGTTAAACCTGGTTCCTTATTTTGCTGTGAAGGATAATTAACATCAAATAGTGCATTCGTTGAAATTGTACTAGCATTATCATTTTTATATGAGCCGTAATTAGTTGTAAAATTTAGTTTTGTTCCAATACTATCTATTTCATAATTATAGTAGAGGTTAGCTGAATTGTAAATCCATTTTCGAGACATTTTATTAAATGTCTCTAACTCAAAAACAGTATCAGTATCTAAACTTTTAATCGAAGTATTGTTTTCGTGAGTTCTGTCATTATTGCTTTGTACATGCTTAATGGTTATGCCAAAAGATTGCTTGTCTGTAAAATCATAATCAAAACCACTGTTTATTCTATAGGTTTTAGGATAGCTTGGTTGAGATGTGTTTTGATTGTAAGTATCATCACCAATTCTCCGTTCTAAAATTAAGTTCTCTACAGAAGTATTATAACTATAACCACCATTAACAAATATATTGAATTTGTTTTTTCTATGATTAAGAGAACCTCCCAAAGAGTATTTTGATACTTCACCATATCCAAAGCCAGACCAAACAGCTCCATTAGTACCAGATAATCTGTTTTTTTTCAACTTGATATTTATCACCCCTCCAGTGCCAGTAGCATCCATTGTAGCATCTGGTTGAGAGATAACTTCAATTTTATCAATATCTTCTGCGGGCAATTCACTCATTAAGGTTTGCATATCTAAATATTGAGTTGGTCTACCATCAATTAGAATTGTTACGTTTTGATTACCTGCCATGGATATTTTATTGTTAATTACCATTATTCCAGGAACCTTTTTCATAACATCTCTCATGCTACCACCTACTCCTGTTATATGGTCAGATACATTAACAATCATCTTACCAGCTTGCTGTTCTAAAAAAGGAACTTTAGCCACTACATCAAAACTTTCTAAATTCTCTGAAACTTCAGATGGGTTACAATCAATAGTGATTTTTAAATCTTTTTTATAAGAGATAGAATCTGAATAAAAGTCTTGAAATCCAAGTGATATTATTTTAATATAATAAACTCCGTCTTCAAGTTTTTCTAGCTTATAATTTCCTTCTTCATCAGTGATAGATGCTTTTACTATAGAAGAATCAGAAGTGTTAATTGCAATTGCATTGGCAAAAGGTATTCCTGTTTTTTTTCGTTATCAGTTATTCTTCCAGGAATTTGAGTACTAATATTTATTGAAGAAAGAGAAAGTAAAAGGATTAAAACGTACTTAATATTATTGGAGCTTTTATTACTGATACTATCCATAATCACGAAAGTATAAATTATGACTGTTAAGTTTAGCCAAAACGTAAAAAGTTACTTTATTATTTCATTTTTTTTTAAATTATACTTGCATCGATAATCTAATATGAAAACTATATAAAATCCTTATTTTTAACCTATGAGAAATTTCATGCTTGGATTAATGATATGCTGTTGTACTGGATTTTACGCACAACATGCCAAGGTGAATATTGCACTAAAATATGCTCTTAAGCAGGAAGTTGATCAAACAAAACTATTTTCATTGTTTGTATTAGGTAATGCTTCTAAGATCAGACAAGAAGTTAAAAGATTAAATGGTGAGGTTGTAAGATCTGTAAATAACATTGTACAAGTCAACCTTCCAATTAACAGTATTGAGAGTTTTTCTAAAAATGATTTCGTTCAAAGTTTGCCTTATTCATTTTCTAAGGGCCAAATTTTAGCTGATACTATGCTTATTCATAATAATGTGAAACCAATTCATAATGGAGTAAGTCCTTTATTACAAAAGTATACTGGTAAGGGAGTTGTTGTTGGTATAATTGATACTGGTCAAGATATTGTTCATCCAGATTTTAAGGATACATTGGGTAATACTAGAGTTTACAGGATTTGGGATCAAAATACCGGTGAAATATGGGATTCTGCATCAATTAATAATGGAACATGTACTCATCTTGATTATGGAGTGAATCACGGAACTCAAGTTTCGGGAATCGCTGCGGGTAATGGTTTAGCAGTAAATAATTATACTGGTGTTGCAAGCGAGTCTACAATTGTTGCAGTAGCAAGCGATTTTAACGCACCAAATTGGCTTCTAACTATAGTTGATGCAGCTGATTATATTTATAGTGTAGCAGATTCTTTAGGAATGCCTTGTGTAATAAATGCCAGTTTAGGTACCTATTTCGGATCTCATGATGCAACTGATCCTGCTGCAGTATTATTAGATAGTATAGTTAACTATAAGCCAGGAAGAGCTTTTGTTTGTGCTGCTGGAAATGCTGGGAATTTTAACTGGCACTTGGGACAAGAGGTTACTTTAGATACTTCGTTTACTTGGTTAAAATATAATCCAGTTTCAGGATTTGGATTTGGTTCTGTATTTTATGAAATATGGTCTGATACGGCAGATTTTAATAATGTTGATTATGCCTTTGGAGCAAATTTACCGGCAGGATCTTTTGAGGAAAGAGGTAGAACCCCATTTTTTAATATTCAAAATAGGTTAGGATCAAATACCGATACAATAAAAAACGGTAGTAATATTTTGGCTATAGTTCATACCTATGCAGAGATACAAGATGATAAATATTTACTACAAGTAATGTTAAACGAGCCCGATTCAAATACTTATAATTTTAGTATTCTTAGTACAGGTAATGGGAAATTTGATTTTTGGTCAACTGCAGCTTTAGGTACCTCAGATATTGTAGAATTAGGATTGCCAAGTGTTAGTGTGTATCCCAAAATTATTAATTATACACTACCAGATTCGGCACAAACAATAGTGAGTAGCTTTAGTTGTTCACCCAATATAATTACTGTTGCTAATTTTGTTAACCGAAAAACATACTTAGATGTAAACTTTACAGAAGTTGTTGGTTCTGAAATGGCTGGGAGTAAAGCAAACTCATCTAGTTTAGGTCCAGACCGTAGGGGAAGAACTAAACCTGATATAGGAGCAACTGGAGATTTTACATTAGGGGCAAGAAGCTCTGCTAGTATCGCTGGATTAATTAGTGGTGGAGAAAGTAATAAGGTTGGAGTTGGCGGAATGCATGCCATTAATGGAGGAACATCAATGGCCTCGCCTGTTGTTGCTGGGGTTGTAGCACTTTATTTTGAGAAATGCCCTAATGCTTCTATGATAGAAATAAAATCGGCTATACTTGGTTCAGCAAAGCAAGATAATTTTACCGGAACTGTTCCTAATAATGCTTTTGGATATGGAAAAGTAAATGCTTTTGCAGCGTTAAACTTATCTACTAGTACGTTAACTTTAGGAAATGATCTTGTTGTTTGTGGAGACAGCGTTACTCAGATAAATTCA
Organism: uncultured Flavobacteriales bacterium; assembly: GCA_913048175.1. Lineage (GTDB taxonomy): Bacteria > Bacteroidota > Bacteroidia > Flavobacteriales_E > Vicingaceae. The sequence continues at coordinate 11,223 of CAJWVX010000089.1, forward strand.
CCACCTTCAATTACTTATTTATGGTCTAATGGAGATGTTACTCAGAATATTATAGTTGATTCAACAGTTAGTTCTGTTTATGTTGCTGTAACTAATGGTAGTGGATGTAAAGCTATATCGGATACCTTAGGATTGCTTTGGAAGCCAATTCCAAATAAACCATTATTAACGGCTTTAGGGATTGATACATTAATTTATAATAATTCAGGACAAATTCAATGGTACCAAAATTCAGACGAACTTATTGGTGAAACGGATACCATTTTAATTGTACAAAGTAATGGTGCTTATCATTTACAGTTAACCGATAGTTTTGGATGCTTTGTAAACTCTGATACGGTTAGTTTTACTGTTATTGGGATTGAAGAGATAAGTAATGAGTTCTTTTCAATTTACCCTAACCCAAGTTCAGGTATTATCAATGTGAAATTTGATATAGATAATGTTGAAGAAATTACGATTGTAAATGCTCTAGGAAAAACGGTTTTGAATAAGAATATAGAATCAATCAATAATTTCATTAAACTTGATTTATCAAAATATACAGATGGTATTTATTATTTAAAAGTAACTACTAATAAAAATCAATACCTTAACAAGCTCATTTTGTTTCGTTAATTGGATGACTAATTTTCATTCACAACATTTTATTAATTTCGTTTTATGATACAAATATTCAATTCGATAAAAGTAATTACATTGATACTTACATTACTAGTTGTAAAAATTGGTTTTAGTCAAGGTAAAGCTGATATTTTACCTCAAACGGTTATTTTTAAAATAAAAAAAGAGCAGAGAGAAAATTGTTCTGCATCTAAAATCGGAATTAGCTCGTTGGATAAAGTTTTAAGTGAAATTGATCTAACATATTTAAAGAAAATGTTTCCTAATAAACAAGAAGAGTCTATTAAGGGTAATATGGATTTATCTCTTATTTATGAATTAAAGTATAACAATCAGTATACTGTTGATGAGGTAATAAGAAAAATTAAGAAGTTAAAAATTACAGAATATGTAGAGCCATATTATTTGCCAAAATTGACATATACACCTAGTGATACGATAACTGAAAATCAGCGTTATTTAGATTTAATGGAAGCGGAAAATGCTTGGGACATTACTAAAGGAGATACAACTATTGTTATTGGAATTACTGATACTGGTTGGGATACTTCGCATCCTGATTTATTGGATAATGTTAAAATTAATTACAACGATCCAATTAATGGAGTTGATGATGATAACGATGGCTATATCGATAATTACATTGGTTGGGATTTAGGAATGGATGATAATGATGCAATGTGGGAGTCTAGTGCGCATGGAACAAATGTTTCTGGAATTGCGGCTGCAGCAACTGATAATGTTACTGGAATAGCAGGAGTTGGATTTAATACGAAGTTTATGCCTATTAAAATTTCTAATAGTGTAGGAGTTTTAACTAGTGCTTATCAAGGAGTAGTTTATGCTGCCGATCATGGGTGTTTTATAATTAATTGTTCTTGGGGTAGTTTTGTACCTTCTCAATTTGGACAAGATATTATTGATTATGCAACAATAAATAAAGGTTGTTTAGTAATAGGTGCAGTTGGTAATAATGATCAGGAAGTTGTTTTTTATCCTGCAGGATATAATGGCGTGTTAAGTGTTGCAAGTACAGATAGTGCAGATGTAAAGGCAGATTTTTCAAATTACGGTTATTATGTTGATGTTTGTTCTCCAGGTAAATCATGGTTGACTACTTCTATAAATAATGGTTATAATACCAATGGAGGGACTTCAATGTCAGCACCAGCAGTTTCTGGCGGAGCAGCTTTAATGAAAGCACAGTTTCCGAGTTATAATAATTACCAAATTGCCGCTTTAATACAAGCTACCGCAGATGATTTAAATCCAACTAATCCAACGTTTATTGATAAACTAGGTAGCGGAAGAATCAATTTGTTTAATGGAGTTTCTGCTACAGCGGTTCAGTTTTTAGAATTAACGAACCATTCCGAAACAGATAATAATAACAATATATTTGAAACTGGTGATACTATTAGAATTGAGGGATTATTTCAAAATTATTTAGATCCAATCTCAGGAGTTACTGTAACGGTAACATCTACTTCTCCTTATGTTAATATTTTAGATGGAACAACAGCATTACCCAATTTAGGAACTTTAGATACAGCATCTAACAATGCAGATAATTTTACTGTTGAGGTTTTAGCGGGCTCAGGATTAAATGAGCAATTATTATTTAAAGCTGTAATTACAAATGGCAGTTTTACTAATGTGGAGTATTTTACAATTGTTCTTAATCCGGATTATATAAATCTAACTGAAAACCAAGTTTTTACAACAATAACGAGCAATGGTAAAATTGGATTGAATGATAACGGAATTGGATTAGGATTTACATATAATGGAGATCCATTATTGTTTGAGGCTGGCTTAATGATTGGAGATGGATCTACAAGAGTTGCTGATTGTGTTAGAGGTGTTTCCGGTTTTGATAATGATTTTGTTTCGCAACAAAATGTACGTTTAAACCCTCCTTATGTTTCTGCATTAGACTTGTATGGAGCAATGAATGATTCACCAATGCTAAACTCAATGGGAATTGTTATAGAACAATTTTCTTATGCCTATCCTAATTCACCAGATGATAAATATATAGTTGTTGTCTATAAAATAACTAACCAAAGTGTATCTACCTTATCAAATGTTTATGCAGGTATTTTTGCCGATTGGGATATAGATAACGCAGGAGCAAATAAAGCAGGGTATGATGCTGCTAGAAAAATGGGGTATGTTCATTCTCTGGGAACAGACTCTTTATTTGCAGCAATCAAGGTTTTATCAAATACAAATGCACTTAACTACTCTTTAGATTTAGATGGAAGTGATGTTGTTCACCCAAATGGAGGAGGATATTCTACCCTTGAAAAATACACTTCATTATCTACCAATAGAGCTACTGCTGGTGGAACTAATGGTGCTGATGTTGCTCATGTGGTTGCTTCTGGTGATTTTAGTTTAGCAACTGGATCAAGTGTAACAGTTGCATTTGCAATTATTGCTGGCGATAGTTTATTGGATATTCAAATGAGCGCAGATTCTGCTCAAGTGCGTTATGATGGCGATGCATTAACTGTTGAAGAAAATGAGAATGTAACCGATTTTAATATTTATCCGAATCCGGCTAATGGGAATTTTAATATTACTGGCAACCGTAAAGGGAAAAATAACGTCTTAAAAATAGTTGATTTATTAGGGACTATAGTTTACAGTGAAAATCTGAA
>CAJWVX010000090.1 GCA_913048175.1 uncultured Flavobacteriales bacterium
GTTAATATTAGTGGAGCATATACATTGCCAAATGTTGTTGGTGCAAATAATCAAGTTTTAACAACAGATGCTGTAGGTAATGTTACTTGGCAAGGTCCAGCTGTGGCTCTAACTTCTAAATGGATAGGTACTGGAGTAACAACTTTAGCAACTATAACTGATAAAGTAGGGATAGGGGTTTTAACTCCAGCAGCAAAACTAGAAGTAGTTAGCTCATCAACAGCTAGTTCTACTCAAGATGGTATTTTAAATATTGGAATATCTACAGGAAATCACATTACGATTGATAAGAACCAAATACAAGCTAGAACTGGGTCAGGAGCTAGTAAATTATTCCTTAATAATTGGGGTGGAGATATATCTATGGCTAGTGTATCTGGTAATGTTGGGGTTGGATTATCATCACCATCTTCTAGGTTTCATGTGCAAGACAATCATGCATCAAGCTATGCTGTCCAAATATCTCAAGGTGACGCAGGAGGAAACGGAATGAATATTTTTTTAAATAACAATTCTGGAACTAAAACAATTTTTAGAGCTATAAGTACTGGCGCAGCTTACGCTTTTAATATAATGGCAGATGGTAATGTAGGGTTAGGAACATCTGCGCCAGAAGATAAATTACATGTAGAAAATGGAAGTTTATTAGTAAATAAAGGACACATTAGAAGTAATGGAACAAACCCAAGCTACTCGGGAGGAGGAGGGCTTGTTGGAAATGATATAGCAGGAAGGTTCATCATAGATATCGGAGGTGCTGAAACTGTTACTTTCGCAATACCTTATGCAACTGCGCCTTCAGTTATTATCACGCCAGCAAATGCTGAGGCTGGAGCATCCCAATATCATGTTGGAAGTGTTACTACAACAGGTTTTGAGGTTTTCGCTCCAACAGGAAGTCCAGCAACAGGAATTTTTTACTATCAAGTAATCGAATTTAACAATTGATTTAACAAATTATAATGTTATGAAGAAAATACTATTTACATTAACAAGTATGCTGTTTACTGCACTGTTATTTTCACAAGCACCAGAACAAGTAAATTATCAAGCAGTTGCTAGAAATTCTGCAGGAGAACCATTGGTAAACACTACTGTAAATTTAACTTTCGAAATTTTACAAGGTTCAGGAACAGGTGGAGTAGTTTTTTCAGAAAGTCAAACAAAATCAACCAACGATTTTGGATTGTTTACTGCTCGAATTGGATCAGTAAATACAACAGACTTTCCAAGTATTGTCTGGGGAAGTAACACTTATTTTTTACGAATTACGGTTAACGGAGATGTAATGCAAGCAACACAGTTGTTGTCTGTGCCTTACGCTTTACATGCGAATACGGCTGCTAGTGGTGTCCCTGGCGCTGATGGAATTGATGGTTTAGACGGTATTAATGGTATTGACGGAACGAATGGACTAAACGGTGTTGATGGAGCTATTGGTGCAGCAGGCTCTGTTGGAACTAACGGGGTTGATGGAATAAACGGAATTGATGGTATTGGAATTGATTCAGTACAACATAACGCAGATGGAACATTAACCATTTTTTATTCAAACGCAACAACTTTTATAACAGGAGATTTAACAGGCCCTGCAGGAGCTAATGGCACAACCTTTATTGCTGGTAATGGCATTAGTATTGTTGGCGATACAATTTCTGCAATAGACGTTTCGGCTACCAATGAACTTCAAGTTTTAAGTATTAATGGAACAAACGATACTATTTCTTTAAGTAATGGTGGTGGCTCTGTTGCCTTGCTAACTGGCACAGTTGGTTGGGGAACAGATACTGTTGTAAGTTCAGGAGCAAACATATCTGGTCGGGGAATAATAGGAAGTCCGTTAATAGTTACAGATAATGATAATGATCCAACCAATGAGTTAGAATTGCCATTAACAGGAAATACAAATGGAGATGTAATTAAATGGAATGGATCTGTTTGGCTTGCATTAAAGGATAGTATTGATGATGCAGATGCAGATGCTACTAATGAACTACAGAATTTGTCGTGGAATAATGCAGATAGTAATACTATTACTATTAGTGGAGGTTCAGGTGTTTCATTATCTTCTAATGCACCAGATACTAACCAAGTATTAACGTGGAATGGAGCTAATTGGTTTGCACAAAACCCTGGTTCTGGAGCTGATAATTGGGGTTCTCAAGTTGTAACAATTGATTCTACATTAAATGGACAAGGAACTATATCACAACCGTTGTCTGGATTTGATGGTCAATACTCTAGTTTAACAGGAGCTCCTACTAATCACTTAACGTCAATTATTACCGATGGATTTTCACTTTCTGGAGATGGAACGACATTAAACCCTCTTTCTGCTGTAAGCCAAAACTTATGGATTACAGGGAATAGTTTGTTTATTTCTTTAGGAGGAGCAAGTACTTCTATTTCTTCAAACTCACCAAGTTTAAATGAAGTCCTAACCTGGAATGGTTCTTCATGGACTTCCCAAGCACCTTCAATTGATGCCGATGCAGATGGTTGGCCCGCAACAATGGACCTTGATGACTCAAATAATTTGATTACTTTTTTTGATGGCGATGCAAGTGACAGTAATGAGCTTATTACCAATTTTGGAGTAAATGGAACCAGCGATAGTTTATTAATAACTGAAGCAGGAAATTCTCATGCAGTTGCTTTGTCTGATTTAGCAAGCGGGAATGCTTGGACTAAAGGAACTGGAAATATTATTTTTAATAACACCGACAGTATTGGAATAGGAACGACAACCCCTTCAGTAAAGCTTGAAGTTACGGAAGACATTTTAGTAAATGGACTTACTATAGGAAAAGGTGGCGGAAGTGTATCGAATAACACTGCGATTGGATTTGGAGCCCTATCCTCAAATTTGGGGGCTGTAGAAAACACCGCGATAGGAGTAGGGGCTCTAACATCGAACTTGACTGGGTATGCCAATACCGCTATAGGTGCTTATGCGCTCTATGTAAGCGATGGATTATATAACACCGCGACTGGAAAGAATGCCCTTAGATACCTTACTGCAGGTTCTAACAATACTGCGAATGGAAATGAAGCCCTTTTAAATACCTTAGGTTCTGGCAACACCGGAATAGGATTTAGGGCAGGAAAGATAAATGTTTCTGGCGCCAACAATACTTTTTTAGGATACAATGCAGATGCAACCGTTTCCGCCTTAACCAATGCCACAGCAATTGGTGCCAATGCTCAAGTAGGTGTTAGTAATGCACTTGTTTTGGGTAACAATGCGAATGTTGGTATTGGTACCAACTCTCCAGGATATCCATTACATGTCAAAAAAGATTTTGCATCTAATTATGTTGCTACTATAGAAAATGCAGGTTTCGAAGGTGGTGGTTTAAAAGTAATGACTCTTTTTGATGCTAATTCATATGCTTTAAATCTTGAAATTGATGGAAACCAATTTTTTAAAGTTCGAAATGATTTGATGGTTGGTATTGGTTTAGGATCTGCTTTACCTACGAATACACTTCATTTAGATGGGTCTTTAAGGTTAGAGAATATTGGTGGTACAAACACCAATGGAAATGTTTTAACAACTGATGGAACTGGTGTGGCAACATGGAAGAATGTTGCAGGTGATGGAAATGGGTTATATTCTGGCTCAGATACATTGAGTGGGGCGACAACTGTTTTTCAAAATGCGGATAGATTAACTTTTAATTCAACTGCTAATGAAGGGTTTCATATTGACAATCACGTTGCTACTAATCACGCACTCGCTGTTGAGAACATCACAGATGGAGCTCCGGGATATGCCAGTGGAGCAGTTGGAGTTAGGGTAGCAGTTTCTGCTGCGAATGCAACTAAAACCGGTGTTCATGGAACGGTTACAGGAACGGGAACAGGAAATCAAACCGGTGTTTGGGGTAATGCAGAAGGGGCTGGATCTGGCTTTAATAGAGGAATTAATGCTGTAGCAAGAAACAGTTCAAACACCAATATTGCAGGAGACTTTACCACAAGTGGAAATATAGGGAATAGTTATGGGTTAAGAGTGTCTGTTTCTGGAACACAGACGAATAACAAATATGGCTTACGTTTAACTTCAGCTGGAAATGGGTCAAAATATGGTGTATTTAGTCAAGGTGAGGATTACAACTATTTTAGCGGAAATGTTGGGATAGGAGTTTTTGCTGCAACAGCTAAATTAGAAGTAGCAGGAACAGTTAAAATAACAGATGGAACAGAAGGCTTAGGAAAAATATTAACTTCTGATGCTAATGGAAATGCAACTTGGGCATCCAATTCTATTTATAATGAATCAGGAAACCTTAATTCATCTTCATTCAATGCAACAACAACTTGGCAAGCTATTGGAACAGGGTTTAGCGTCATGAAAACTTATGCGGATTCTAAAGTAGAAGTAACTTTTAACTCATATGTTAATGGAGGAACATTTGGAATAGGATGTAATGGAGTTTTATTTGAAGTAAGAATAGATGGGGTTACTGCAAATTTTGATAATCAAGGAGCTATAAAAACAACAGGAACTGAAGAGTTTATATCTATGTTCGCAGTTTTTGAAGGGCTTACCGTTGGAGCACATGTTATACAGGTATATACAAGAACTTTTGTTGCAACAAGTGCAGGAATAGTATTTGATCCAACTGGATGGGGCGGCAGAATGATCTCAAAAGAAACTTTTTAAATAATTGTGAATATAACTTTAGAAAAATAAAAAATGAAAAAAATAGCATATATATATATTCTTGTTTTGATATTTTTAGCATCGGGCGTTTTATCTGCTCAAACGGCAGTTCCTTCATCTGGAGGGGATGCAATTGGAGCTGGTGGTTCTGCAAGTTTCACTGTTGGACAAGTGGTTTATACAACCAATTCAGGAACTAATGGATCTGTTATACAAGGTATACAACAGCCTTATGAAATTTCGGTTGTAACGGCAATAGAAAAGGCGAATGATATTACATTGGAGTATAAAGCTTTTCCTAATCCGGTACAACAGATTTTAACATTAAGTGTTGATGTTTTTGAAGGCTTTAGCTTTCAACTTTATGATGTAAATGGTAAGCAACTTATTAATAAAAGAATAGAGAAAAAGGAGACCCTAATAGATATGGAAGCTTTGCCAAAGGCAACATACTTTTTAAAAGTTTCAAATAATAAAGAGGCTTTAAAAACATTAAAAATAATTAAGAACTAAAAAAAAACATGAAGAAAATAATTTTTACACTAACCGGTTTAATTGTTGCAGCAACTTTATTTGCTCAAGCTCCTACTAAAATGAGCTACCAAGCAGTAATAAGAGATGCTAGTAATATCTTAGTAACAAGTGCTAATGTCGGGATGCAAATAAGCATTTTACAAGGATCTATTTCTGGAGCTTCAGTTTATACTGAGACTCATAGTCCTAATACGAATGTAAATGGTTTAGTAAGTTTAGATATCGGGAGTGGAACAGTTTTTTCTGGAGATTTTTCTACCATTAATTGGGCTAACGGACCTTACTTTGTTAAAACAGAAACGGATCCAACAGGAGCAACAAATTATACAATTACAGGAACAAGTCAATTGTTAAGTGTTCCTTATGCCTTACATGCTAAAACTGCAGATAATATAACTAATGATTTAGTTGATGATGCTGATGCTGATCCAACTAATGAAATAGAATTACCTACAACTGCAAACACTAATGAAATGTTAATGTGGAATGGATCTGAGTGGGTTGCAGGTGATGTTTGTTCTTTGTTTTCATTCTTTTATGCAGACAGTGATGGGGATGGTTTTGGGAACCCTTTTAATACTGTATTTGCTTGCGGACAGCCAGTTGGATTTGTTATCGATAACACAGATTGTGATGATTCGAATATAAATTCTTATCCTGGAGCAACTGAAGTCTGCGATGGAATAGATAATAACTGTGATGGGCAAATTGATGAAGGAACATCTATGATTACACAATACATAGATAATGATGGTGATGGTTTTGGAGATTATACTGATTCTGGATCGCAAGCTTGTGTTTTACAAAATGGATTCTCTTTAGATAATTCTGACTGTGATGATCAGAATTCTTTTATTTATCCAGGAGCAGTTGAATCTTGTGATGCTATTGATAACAATTGTAATGGATCTGTTGATGAAGGATTCGATGTTGATGGAGATGGATACACGGCCTGTAATGGCGATTGTGATGATAATGATCCAAATGTTAATCCTTCAGCACCAGAAGCCTGTGATGGATTAGATAATAATTGTGATGGTACAGTTGATGAAAGCCCAGGTATTTGTGGAAGTGGCTTTGTTTGTCAAAATGGAAGTTGTATAACTGCAAATACATACTACTTTGATCAAGATGGAGATGGTTTTGGAGACCCATATACCTCAATTGTTGCAGGTTCAGCACCTCTTAATTATGTTATAAATAATTCTGATTGTGATGATAATGATATTGACACTTATCCAGGAGCAGTAGAAATTTGCGGAAATGGGATAGATAATGATTGTGACGGAACTATAGATAATGGATGTTAAAAAGTAGTGTATTTTGAAAATAATATAAGATTTAAAAAAATAGAAAAAAATGAAAAAACAAGTAACCAATATAGCTTTAATACTACTGCTTTTTGGTAGTGGTAGTGCTATCGGCCAGATAAACTTAGACCAGCAAGTAATTGGTAGTACTGGAGGGTTTCATCAAGTGCTAGGAGGAAACTCTTATTCTTATACTGTTGGAGAAACGGTTGTAATAACCCAAGACAACTTTTCTTTGGATTTAATTTTAACACAAGGTTTTCAGCAAACACTAAATGCGGATAGTGTTACTTACGAGGTGTTAAATGAGTCTTGTCCTGGGGCAGCTAATGGGTCTATTTTTATTAATAATGTACCAGGCTGTTCTGGTCCTTACACTGTAGCTATTAGTAGACTAACTGCTGATTCAGCGATAGTTGAGGAATATGCCCTGTCAAGCGGAACATATAATGTTATGATTACAGGAAGTAATGGATGTACTTATGTAACTCAAATTGAAGTTGGTGTAGATAGTGATGAGGCTTGTGAGTTAAAATTCTATTCAGGAATTACACCTAATGGTGATGGAAATAATGATAAATGGGTGATAGATAATATTGAGTTATTCCCAGAAAATACAGTTCTTATATTTAACCGTTGGGGCAATGAAGTGTGGATTGGAGAAGGTTATGACAATGAGAACGTAGTATGGATAGGTTTAGATAAAAATGGAGTAGAAATGGTAGATGCAACTTATTTTTATGTTGCAGTTGTTGGAGGGCAAACCTATAAAGCATTTATAGAATTAACGAGATAATAACGATAATTTGAGGTTAGTCGTTAGCTGAATAAATAAAGAGATTATGAAAAGAATAATACTAATAATAGTGCTCTGTGTGATTGGCCTTCAAGGATTCTCTCAGCAAGATCCACAATATAGTTTATACATGTTTAACCCAATGGCGGTTAACCCAGCTTATGCAGGCAGTAGAGAAGTGCTGAGTGGCGTTTTAGTACATAGAAGTCAATGGATTGGATTGAAAGGAGCTCCTGAAACACAAGTATTGGCAATAAATTCTCCTTTAAGAAATAAAAAAATGGGATTAGGTCTTCAAATCATTAATGATAAAATTGGAGCACATACTACTCAAACCCTAAAAGCAACGTATGCTTACCGTTTAAAAATGGGTAAAGGAAAACTGGCCTTTGGTTTAAGTGGAGGAGTTATTAACTATAGTTATGATTGGGCTAAGGTTGATTATAAAGATGCTGGAGATGTAGTTCCGGAAACATCAAACGAAAGTTTTATGTTACCAACTGTTGATTTTGGTATTTATTATAACACAAAAACGATGTATTTAGGCGTTGGAGCGGAGCATTTAAATCAATCGAGTTTTGGGTTAGAACAAGATGTTGCAACTACATCAACTGTTGCAGCTAAACAGTATGTAAATATTACTGGAACATTTGGTAAAGCCTTTGTGTTAAGCGATAATTTAGTGCTTAAAACATCATTATTATTGAGGTTAGCAGATGCTGCAGGTTCAATCGATATAAATGGAGGAGTTTTAATTAAACACAAAATCTTCTTTGGAGCCTCATTAAGACCAAATGCTTTAATTGTGATGTCTGAACTAAACCTAACAAAAGATTTAAGAATGGGAGTCGGGTATGATATTGATAGAAGTGAAGTTGGAAAATCTTCTACAGGATCTTTGGAAATATTTGTAGGATATGACGTTGGATTGTTTAAATCAAAAGTAATTTCGCCAAGATATTTTTAATTAAGAATGAGATATAAATTAATAATAAAAATAGGATTATTACTAAGCATTTTACTTAGTATACATAGTGTGTCTTTTTCCCAGTTAAAAAAGGCAAATAGCTATTTTAAACAGGAGCAATATAATGCAGCAATTACTCAATATAGTAAAGTTCTTAAGAAGGATGCTTCTAATCAAGAAGCCACTCAAAACATAGCTTTTTGTTACAGAAAGTTGAAGGATTATATAAATGCTGAGGTTTTTTATGCGAAATCTACTGAGATCAACCCTAGTGAAAGTTCAAACTTTTTATATTACGGACAAGCACTTAAAAACAATAATAAAGTAAATGAAGCTAAAACTCAGTTTCAAAACTTTGCAGCAAAAAACCCAACTAGTTTTGTTGGTAAATTAATGGTGCAATCTTGTGGAGATATTACAGATTGGGAAGTGGACGAAAAAGCTTTTGAAGTATCAAGTATAGAAAATATAAACACTAAAAATGCAGATTTTTGTCCGTTGGTTTATGACCAAGGAATTGTATTTGTGTCAGAAAGAGGCGTTGACTTGGTAAATGAAAACAACTTTGGGATGTCTGAAAAACCTTACTTGTCTATATTTTATGCCAGAGAAAGCAAAGCGTATAAAAAAGCAAAGCAATTTTCAAGTCAAATAAATTCACTTTATCATGATGGACCCGTATCTATATCTTCTGATCAAAAAATCATTTATTTTACAAGAGCTAATAAAAAAGAACAAGGGAAAAATTTCATCAATCGATTAAAGATTTACGTTGCAAAATTAGATGGCAAGAGGTGGAAAAACATCACTCCGTTTGAATATAATAGTGTTGATTATTCTGTAGCTCATCCATGGATTTCTGAGGATGGGAAACAACTGTTTTTTGCTTCTGATATGCCAGGTGGTTTTGGTGGAATGGATATTTATGTTTCTACTTTGAATGGAGAAGCATGGGGTAAACCAGTTAATTTAGGTAGCGGAGTAAATACGGTAGAAAATGAAGTTTTTCCATACTTTAGAAAAGGACAATTGTATTTCTCTTCAGAAGGTCATTCGGGTTATGGAGGATTAGATGTTTTTATGAGTAAAGAAGACGATAAATGGGTAAGTTCAGACAATTTAAAATCACCATTAAACTCTTCTAAAGATGATTTCGGAATTTTTTATAAAGATGATGAAAACGGATACTTTTCTTCTGATAGAGAAGGTGGAATGGGTAGTGATGATATTTATGCTTTTGCTTGGCATACATTAAAACCTCAAACCGAAATGTCAGGAATGTTAGAGTACGAGAAGTTACCTGCTGCCGGAACAAGTATTAACTTATTAGATGAAGAGGATAATATTTTAAGAACTGTTGTAACCGATGAAAACGGGAAGTTTAAGTTTGAGAAGTTAGATTTAGATCAGAATTATTTATTAGCTATAGACTCTGAAGATGATAGCTTCTTAGATGGATCAAAACTATACACGACCAATTCTAATGGAGATAAGGTGCTATTAGTAAATAGACTGTCTAAAGGGAAATTTACTTTTCAGGCATTGCCATATGAGTATTATGATGATTTAGAGCTATTGGTTGAAAAAGATGAGAGTTTATTTACAGTAAGTGTTTATGGGCAAGTTTATCAAAAATTACCAGGAGATTATTCTGATGGAATGGAAGTTTGGGTGGTTGATGATAAAGGTAATGTTATTGGAAAAACTACTCCAGATAAGAATGGTAAGTTTATGTTTGAAAAGCTTTCACCAGATGAAGAATACTTATTTATGCTGGCTGAAGATGACGAAAGCCTAAACATTATTATTGTAGATGAAGAGGGGAAAGTTTTAGAAGCAGCTAAACGATTAATTGATGGTAAATATCGTTATGTGAGATTAGCATCTGACCAGAATGTAATTACATTAATTAATGAAATTGATGAGGTAATTAAGATTGCCGAAAATGAAAACTTTATCATATCAAAAGTATTATATGATTTTGCTTCTGATAAAATTAATGAGAATGCTGCCCTTGAATTAGATAAATTAGTTTTGATTCTTCAAAAGAATAAGCATGTTGGAGTGGAGTTGAGTTCTCATACAGATTCTAAAGGAACAGAAGAAAATAACATGGCTCTTTCACAAAGACGTGCAGATGCTGCTGTAAGTTATGTTGTATCTAAAGGAATTGAAACAAAGAAGATAATTGCTAAAGGTTTTGGTGAAACAATACCTGTAGCTCCAAACGAGATTAATGGAGAAGATAATCCTGAAGGAAGAGCAAAAAATAGACGTACAGAATTTAAGGTTATTAAATTAAAATAGGATCTTGAAAAAATTAATCCACCTTTTTTTAGTCGCTTTAGTTGCTAACACTTGTATTGCTCAGCAGAGTAGTATAAAATTTGGGCGTATTGGCCTCAAGCAAGGGCTCTCTCAGAGCGATGTTTTAAGTATAAAACAAACAAAAAATGGGTTGTTATGGTTTGGTACCCAAGATGGACTAAACTTATATAACGGATTTGAATTCAAGGTATACTCTCACGACCTTCTTAACCCAACATCTATTTCCAACAGTTACATTCATGCTGTTTTAGAAGAAAATGATAGCTTGTTGTGGATAGGAACCGAAAATGGATTAAATCTGTTTAATACTGGAAATCAGAAGTTTAAAAATATATTTTATTCAGATTCTTATCGAAAAATAAAAATTAATGTCTGGGCGCTAGCCAAGGATTCTTTAAATAATTTATGGATAGGAACTGATCGGGCTTTATATAAATTGAATACGATAACTCTTGATCTTCAGAAAGTTGATTTAAAAAGGAAAGAGGATCAAGGTATTATCAATATTCGTAAAATATTAATTACTGAGGAGAATAACATTTTAATTGCTACTGAGGGTAAAGGGTTAATTCAATATAATATAGAAACGGAAGAAGTTGAACTATTTAATATGGGTAACACACTTCTAAAAAGTGATGTTGTTTGGGATATTCATCAAGATTCGGATGGACGAATTGCTATAGCAACAGATAAGGGCATTAACTTTTTTGATAATAAAAAAGGTAGAATTTTTTCCCTAAAAATATTAGATGACGTTATCGCTAACAATGTTGTTAAAACCATTTTTGAAGATAAGTCAGGCATAATATGGATTGGTACTGAGAATAATGGATTATTTCGATTAAAGTCGCTTTCTAATATAGATCATTATGTTTACGATGTTAATCGAAGCACAAGCTTAAATAGTAATAAAGTGAATACAGTTTTCGAAGATGATTTTGGAATAATTTGGATAGGAACTCAGGCTGGCTTAAACAAGTTTGATGCACAAAAACAATATTTTCAGCATCATCAGTACTGGAAAGATAATTTAAAGACGATTAACAGTAACATGATATGGTCTTTGTATAAAGACGAAAGGGATGGTAGTTTTTATGCCGGTACTGATAAAGGGTTAAATGTATTTAGTCAAAAAACAGGTAATGTAAAGGTAACTGAGCCTTCTTTTACTTTTACTAACAAGAAAAAAAACAATAGTATTTATTCAATATATAAAGATGCTAATGAGTTAATTTATATAGGCACAGATGGGGGTGTTTTTACTTATCAAAATGGACTTTTAACACATATCAATGATCCTAAGACTCAAAATATCGGAAGAACTTATAGTATCGTAGAAGATCAGAAGGGTAATTTATGGTTTGGGACTAAAGAAGGTTTAGTTGTTTTGGATAAAACAAGAAAAATTTTTAAAAAATTTACAACAAAAGAGGGGTTAACTAGTGATATTATTAGAGTTGTTTTTTGTCATGATGATGGCACAATTTGGGTTGGCACAGATGGTGGTGGTTTGTGTAAAATGGAAGAACGAAATGGAATTATTGCTTTTAAGGCCTTTGAAAATGATCCAGATCAATTAAATACATTGAGCAACAATACAGTGTTGTCTATCCATAAAGATGAGCAAGGTTATTTATGGATTGGAACCTTTGGTGGTGGTTTAAATAAGTTTGATTCCGAGAAGGAAACTTTCACTGCTTTTACTCAAAAAGACGGATTATCAAATAATGTAATTTATGGAGTTCTTTCTGATAAAGAGGATAACTTATGGTTAAGTACTAATAAAGGGATTTCATTTTTTAATTTAAAAACAAACGAGATTAAAAACTTTGATGAAACTGATGGTTTACAAAGTAATGAGTTTAATAACGGTGCATTTTATAGGAGTTTATCTGGTGAAATGTTTTTTGGAGGAATTAATGGATTTAATTCGTTTTATCCAAAAGATATTACAGTTGATACTACTAAAGCAATACCAATTATTACAAAGTTCTATTTGTTTAATAAGCCAGTTAAAATTGGACCGAATGAAATACTTAAGAAGGAAATTTCTGAGCTAGATCAAATTATTTTAAAGTATAGAGAGAATGTAATCTCATTTGAATTTGCAGCTCTTCATTATTCCTATCCATTAAAAAATCTACACAAATATAAACTCGAAAACTTTGATGAAGAATGGGTTGAAATTGGTAATAATAGAAGAGCTAACTACACTAACTTAGATCCTGGAGAATATGTTTTTAAAATAAAAGTTGCAAATAGTGATGGTGTTTGGAGTGATGAGATTGCTCAGATTAATATTATAGTTGAATCTCCATTTTGGAAAACATTATGGTTTATAATATTGGTTTATATACTAATACCACTATTAATGGTCTTAGGAATAATCCGATACAGAATAAATCAAGTTAAGGCTCAAAAAGTTTTGTTAGAAGAATTAGTTAGAGAACGAACAAAAGAAGTTAGTCAGCAAAAAGAGCTACTCGAAGTTGAGAAGAATAAAGCCGAAAAGCTTTTATTGAATATTTTACCTGCAGAAACTGTGGAAGAACTAAAAGCAAAAGGTAAGGCTACTGCAAGAAAGTATAGAATGACATCTATAATGTTTACAGATTTTAAGAGTTTTACAAAAATTGCAGAAGAAACTAAACCAGAAGATTTAGTGGCTGAATTAGATAATTATTTTAGAAAGTTTGATGAGATAATTGAGAGGTATGATGTAGAAAAGATTAAGACTATTGGCGATGCTTATATGTGTGCTGGTGGTATTCCTATTAGAAATAAAAGTAATCCGATTGATGTAGTTTTAGCTGGTTTAGAGATTCAGCAGTTTATGAAAGAATACAATGAAATTAAGGAGAAGAATGGAGAGAAAGGATGGGAATTAAGAATAGGTATTCATACAGGCTCTGTTGTTGCAGGAGTTATTGGAAGTAAACGATTTGCATATGATATATGGGGAGATAGTGTAAATGTTGCAAGTAGAATTGAAGCAGCTAGTGCTGTGGGAAGGGTAAACGTATCTGGAGTAACTTATGAATTGGTAAAGGAGTTTTTTACTTGCGAATATAGGGGTGAGATAAAAGCTAAAAATAAAGGTAAAATTGATATGTATTTTGTTCATGGTATTAAACCTGAACTGTCTATCGATGGAGGAGGAATAGAGCCTAACGAACTTTTTCAAAAATACATTGACTTACACATTTACAGTAGTATTCATTACATAAAAGCAGAGAAGTATATTGTTAATCGATTAAAGGAAGAATTACCTGCTAACTTGTATTATCACGACTTAAGACACACATTAGATGTTTGTGCTGCTGTTGAGCGTTTAGCATTAATGGAAGGGATTGAAGGGGATGATATCTTTTTGTTGAAAACAGCTGCTTTGTACCATGATGCGGGTTTTGTTCATCAATATAAAAATAATGAGGATTTAGGTGCTCGTTTAGCTAAAGAAGTACTGCCTCGTTTTGGATATACTCAAGATCAAATTGAGAAAATTGGAAGGTTGATTCGTTCAACCAAAGTGCCTCAAAAACCTAAAACACACTTACAGCAAATTATTTGTGATGCTGATTTAGATTATTTAGGTGGAGATGAGTTTCATCAAATTGCAGATAATTTAAAAAGAGAACTAATGGAGCGTGATGTTGTTTCTTCTGATAAGCAATGGGATGAATTGCAAGTTAAGTTTTTAGAGGCTCATACTTATTTTACCAAAACGGCTATTATGCTTAGACGTGAGAATAAATTAGCGCGTTTAGAAGAGGTTAAAGAAAGGCTTAGGAATTACGAGTGATTTTAAGGACAACTGTATGGACTACCTAGTAAATTTGTGACTATTTTTATTAAGCCGCTATTTTATTAAACCCTCTTAATTTAACTTCCATTTCTAAAGGG